>JADGNW010000330.1 GCA_017883315.1 Blastocatellia bacterium
CGGGAGACCCCTTGAACCTGATACGGGTAATGCCGTCGAAGGGAGATAATCATGACAACTCAAAAAGATTCAGAACCAAACACCGAGAGTAAGTTTCAATTTCCAAATTCAGCAAGAGTCTACGTCGAAGGCAGCAGCCCGGACATTCGCGTGCCGATGCGCGAAGTGCACTTGAACGTCACGCGCGGCATGAATGGCTCGATTGAAGAGAACGCGCCGGTTCGCATCTACGACAGCAGCGGACCGTGGGGCGATCCGAACGCACGTTGCAGCGTTCACGACGGAGTGCCGGCTCTCAGACGTGAGTGGATAACCTCACGCGGCGATGTCGAAGAGTACGAAGGCCGTGATGTCGTTCCGCAAGACGATGGCTACTTGACCGAAGGCGCTCGCGAGTATGCGCTTGTGAAAGATAAGGCTCGCCTCGAGCTTTTCCCTGGCGCTCGTCGGCGCCCGCTTCGAGCGAAGCCCGGTCATGCGGTCACACAGATGCACTACGCCAAGCGCGGCATCGTCACACCCGAGATGGAATTCATCGCGATTCGCGAGAACATGGGCCGCGCCCGCGGATTCGAATCGGCAAAGAACGGTGACCGCAGCGCGCTGGACTTTCAACACGCCGGGCAGTCTTTCGGCGCCAAGCTTCCTACTCATATCACCGCGGAGTTTGTTAGAGAGGAGGTGGCTCGCGGGCGCGCGATCATTCCTGCGAACATCAATCACCCCGAAAGCGAACCGATGATCATCGGCCGCAACTTCCTTGTGAAGATCAATGCGAACATCGGTAATTCGGCGGTTGCTTCTTCGATCGAAGAAGAAGTCGAGAAGATGCGGTGGTCGATCAAGTGGGGCTCGGACACGGTGATGGACCTATCGACCGGCCGCAACATTCACACGACTCGCGAGTGGATTATTCGCAACTCGCCGGTGCCTATCGGGACCGTGCCGATCTACCAGGCGCTTGAAAAAGTGAACGGCAAAGCCGAAGAGCTGACCTGGGAAATCTATCGCGACACGTTGATCGAACAAGCCGAGCAAGGCGTCGACTACTTCACGATCCACGCGGGCGTGCTGTTGCGCTACATTCCGATGACTGCCAAGCGGACGACGGGAATAGTCTCGCGGGGCGGCTCGATAATGGCGAAGTGGTGTCTCGCGCATCACGAAGAGAGTTTCCTGTACACGCGCTTTCGCGACATCTGCGAGATCATGCGCGCGTACGACGTTTCGTTCAGCCTCGGCGATGGCTTGCGGCCCGGTTCGATCGCGGACGCGAACGATGAAGCTCAGTTCGCGGAGCTCGACACGCTGGGCGAACTCACAAAGATCGGGTGGGACATGGATTGCCAGGTGATGATTGAAGGACCCGGTCACGTGCCGATGCACTTGATCAAAGAGAACATCGAACGCGAACTCGAAGTGTGCGGTGAAGCGCCGTTCTACACGCTTGGTCCGCTAGTGACCGACGTAGCGCCGGGCTACGATCACATTACTTCGGCGATCGGTGCTGCGATGATCGGCTGGTTCGGCACTGCGATGCTCTGCTACGTAACACCGAAGGAACATCTTGGTTTGCCCGACAGGCAGGACGTTAAGGACGGTGTGATAGCTTACAAGATCGCGGCTCATGCGGCTGATCTGGCCAAGGGGCATCCGGGCGCTCAGTACTGGGACAACGCGCTGTCGAAGGCGCGCTTCGAGTTCCGATGGGAAGATCAGTTCAACCTGGCGCTCGATCCGGAGCTTGCACAGCAGTATCACGACGAGACGTTGCCGCAAGAGGGCGCCAAGCTTGCGCACTTCTGTTCTATGTGCGGCCCGCATTTCTGTTCGATGAAGATCACACAAGAGGTGAGGGATTACGCGGCTCAGCAGAATGTCAGCGAGGTCGTCGCGCTCGAAAGCGGCTTGAAGGAAAAGGCTGAAGAGTTCAAGCAAGCTGGAGCCGAGATCTATTCCAAGGCTTGAGCCAACGTGTTAGATTACCGACTCTTCAGGACCGGCAAGCTCCTCTTCATTACAACCTACGTTCTTGAGTGACGCGATGAAGAAGCTGACCAAAGAGTACGAATATGGAAACTGCCACACCTGTGGTGAGCGGATGACAGAACGGCTAGTGAAGCAAGACTTCTGGATCAAAGGGAAGCTGATCGTTCTAGACGGCGTTCCCGCTGGCGTTTGTCCGAGATGCGGTGAACGAGTAGTAAAGTCAGACGTGGGGCGAACCGTTGCGGAATTGCTGACCAATCAGCGGCGCAAACGCAGGAGCAGAACCCTGAACGTTCCGGTTATCCTCTTTGAAGAGCGAGTCGCGTAACAGCCTCGTTGTTTTCTATCGCGGACAACGACCCGCCCATTTGAGGAACATCGCCCAAGAGGTGCGGGAGTATGCAGCGCAACAGAATCTGAGCGAAGTCGTCGCGCTCGAAAGCGGCTTGAAGGAGAAGGCTGAAGAGTTCAAACAGGCAGGCGCGGAGATCTATACAAAGGCGTAACATTGTTGAGCCAGTTCGTTTGTTCGAGTGGCACGCAGAGAGGTATCCTTCGCACATGGCCACAATAGTTGAAATAGAGAAACTCGCGCTCAGCCTGCCCGAAAAGGAACGAGCGGCTCTGGCGGCGAATCTTCTCGATTCTCTTCCCGGCGTTTTGTTCGACGAAGATGAAGGCGTTGCCGAAGCGCTGCGCCGGGACTCGGAGATCGATGCGAATCCCGATCAGATTATTTCTCTGGCGCAATTGGATGCTCAAATCCAGAGCCGGCGAAGCTGATGCGTCTGGAATTCCACAAGCAGGTTGCTTCAGACATCTCACGCATCATGGATTACTACGAGAATGTGGCGGGGCCCGAGCTCGCGGACGAGTTCTACGCGGAACTGCAATTCTTCTTCCAGAAAGCAGCCGACTCTCCTGAATCTTTTCGCGTTCGCGAGCGCGACCTCAGGCGCGTGAATCTCAACAGATTCCCTTACCATTTTCTCTTTCGTTTAGTTGACGACCGCGTGCGAGTATTAGTCGTTCGTCATCACAAAAGACGATCGTCACTCGGGATTCATCGACGTTAGGACACTCCAATTTCTTTCCGGATTGTAAGAAAGCCAAGTAAGGGCCCTCTAATAGATGCACAAACAACGAATCGTTTCTCTTATCGCGAGCGCAACTGAGATCGTTTGCGCGCTCGGCTTCGAAGACCAGTTAGTCGGGCGCTCTCACGAGTGTGACTATCCGCCGTCAGTCAAACGGCTCCCTCAACTCACCAGTCCCAAGTTCAACGTCGAAGGCACGAGCGCCGAGATTGATCAACGAGTGAAGTCAATCGTTCAAGAGGCGCTGAGCGTTTATCGTGTCGACGCTGCGATGCTCGAAGAACTGAAACCGACTCACATCATCACTCAATCGCAATGCGAAGTGTGCGCGGTCAGCCTGAAAGACGTCGAACAAGCTGTGTGCAATCTGACAAGCTCGAATCCCGTAATCGTCTCGCTCGAGCCGAACGCACTCGAAGACGTATGGACTGACATTCAACGAGTCGGCGAAGCGCTTGGTGCGAGCGACCGCGCCGAGCAGCTCGTAGATTCACTGCAGAGCCGAATGGATGACATCGTTCAACGAACTCATTGGATCCCGAACAATCCGGCGCTTGCTTACATAGAATGGATCGACCCGCTGATGGCCGGCGGCAACTGGATGCCCGAGCTTGTCGAGATGGCCGGCGGCGTGAACCTCTTCGGCGAAGCGGGCAAGCACTCGCCCTGGATGACTTGGAATGAAGTAGTAATGAAAGACCCAGACATCATCTTCGTTTCGCCTTGCGGCTTTGACATTCCGCGCACCCTTGAAGAGATGAGCTTGCTCAGCGGCAAGGCTGAGTGGAAGAGCTTGAAAGCGGTTCGCGATGGGCGAGTGTTTGTCGCC
>JADGNW010000051.1 GCA_017883315.1 Blastocatellia bacterium
ATCTTGAAGAGCACGAAGAGTGATCTCAAAGGGCTTTAACGAATTCATCCACGCTGAGGTTTGCAGCGCGGATCAGACTCCGCAGAGTTCCTCTCGCTACCTCTTTGTGATCGGGAATTGAAAGCGTTGCGGTTTCACCTTCCTTGGTCATGATGATGTGACTGCTTTTCTGACGGGCGACGCTCCACCCGAAGGACTCAAAGACGCGTACAAGCTCCTGGCCGCTCAAGACCGCGAGCGCAGCCATTACGCCGCAACCTCGACCTGCTGCGTCTCTACCGTCAAGGGCAACCCCTTCTCCGCTCTCACCTCAAGACACAAGGCAATTGCGTCTTTGATATTCTCAACGGCTTCTTGTTTTGTCTTTCCCTGACTCACACAACCGGGAATGGATGGACACTCGCTAATCCAAACACCATCCTCATCACGGTCGAGCGTAATGTTGAATTTCATAGCAGCCTCCGAATGCCAGATCATTACACTGTCGTATGAAGACAGTCAAAGGCAGGAAGCAGTTCAAATACTCCTGTCAATCCGCAGCGCACGCTCAAGCTTCGATAGCTGCTTTTCGAAAGCATCTGTAGCTCGCCAACGGGTAAAGTCTGCGATGTAGCGAGAGCGAATCAATGAAGCCTTGCCGCTCTTCCAGCCGCCGAAAATGAAGCCATCCAAATCCAACGGTATGACACAGCATTCTCTCTTGTGGTCGAGGTTCCATATCTCTTCCTCTTTTTGTAATCCCTTTTCGATTTCCTTATCCACCCACCAGCTTTCCAATGACGCATTGGAACAGCAAAGAAGTAGCTTGGCTTGGCGTCTTATGCCTCGATCGATACCCTCCAAGAGATCATCGCCTGGCAGAAGCTCATGCTCGTCAAGCCAGCAACTCACCCCTTGTGCTGCAGGGCCCGGTGCAGAAGAGTGGCGAACTCCTTGTCGGTATGGCTGTAGCTAATAAAGCAAGAACAGTATTCCATCGATGATTCTGTCTGGGAGTAATAGTTGATGAGATGATATGGTGTGCCGGCATTGAGCAGAAAGGCCTCCACAGCCTCTTGCTGGCCGCTAGGAATTCCCCACTCGGAAGATAGGGTCGGGCGTCGTGCGGCGAGTTTTAGATCCCGAAACGTGGCTTCTCTGGATTCTCTTTTCTCCATTCATTCCAGGTCGACTTGCCAAGTCTCAACAGCGATAGGTGTTCGGGATCTGCCATGGCTTATACATCCTCAACCAGAACGGGTGACCGTTAGCAATCAAACACTCTTCAGGGAGCTCGGTGCTCAGGGCAATCGATATGATTCTTGCTCACTCTTTCTTTCAATCACAAGTTTGCTTTCAGCTACCGCGTAATCGAGATGAGCTACTGTTTCAGACAGCGCGAGGAAGCGATGATAACCGTGCGCATTGGGAAACAACAGCGTCGAAGCCTCCCACGCGGTCGCGCCGTTCTTGGGCAGCAGCGACAGCAGCTTCGATTGACGCTCCTTGGTGAAGCGATACAACCGATGAAAGTGCTCGTCGTAGTCGGTTACGTCGTCGCCGTGGCCGCCTTTCAACACCGTGGGTGCGATCTGGCGTATGCGAGCGAGTGATACAAGATACTCGCCGAGCGATTGGAAACGCCGCGTGTGATCGATTGGATCGGGACTCAGCACCGGATTGGGAGTGATCGTCTTGAGTACCGTGTCCGAAGCGAACACCATTCGGTTGCTCGTTCGAACCAGGCAGATCGAACCCGGCGTGTGACCCGGCGTGTGGACTACCGTCAGGCTCTCGTGCTCGAAAAGAATCTCGTCTTCATCTTTCAACTTCTCTACGCGCACCAGCGGGTAAGCAAATCCCCTGAACTTCTCGTAGCCCGCTTCCATCTGATCGATCGTCTCACGAGGAACACCGGCTGAAGTCAGCAGCACTCGGTAAGCCCGGTAATCCATATCAGCCGAAACCGCCGAAGCGTCCCACTCGTGAATGTAGACTGTCGCGCCCGACTCTTCGACTATCAATTGAGCGAGCCCGTAATGATCCGCGTGCGCGTGAGAGATGATTATTCGCTCGATATCCGAGAGCTTGTAGCCTAGCCGAGCCAGTCCCGACCTCAGCGCTTCGAGCGAAGTGTCATCGCGCGGCCCCGCGTCGATCAACGTGAGAGGGTCTTCTTCGATTAGATAAACATTGACGGGACCGACGTAGAAAGGAGTCGGTACGATGATTCGGTGGAATTTCATTAAGACAGTCCGTAGTCAGTAGTCCGTCGTCCGTAGTGAAACCCAAAAACGGAGGGCAAATTCTACTACTGACTACGGACTACTGACCACTGACTAGAGGTTGTACTTTCCTGCTTCGATGATCGAGTCGGCGATTCGGCGGCGTGCCGCCACCGTGTTCACCGGCGTGTACTTCATATAACGCCGAAGCACCGCCAGCATCGTTCGCAGCTCATCACCTTCAGACATCGCAGCGAGAGCGGTCTTCGCGTGATGCTCGACTCGCTGGATCGAGTCGCTTACGAACACGCGCGCCGCATCAATATGATTCGCGCAAGCCGCATCGCCTCGTCCCGCGATGAATTTCTCGGTACGGAGAATAGCGCTCTCCATGCCGTAGATCTCCATGATGATGTCGCTGGCCGCTGCGAGAACTTCCTGCTGCTCCTGGACCTTGTCGCGATACTTCAGCGCTGCCGATCCAAGCACAGCGACCGCGGCTTTCTTCGCGTTGCCGAGCGCGACCCGCTCTTGCGAGAAAACTCCTTCGGCCGGCTCTTCGGGAATAGACGACGACAGCATCTCATCCTGCAGCTTCTTCGCCGCCGGGAACAGAGCAAGCTCGCCCTTCCCTGCGCGCCGAAGAATCTGACCAGAAATGATCAGCCGGTTGATTTCATTCGTGCCTTCGTAGATGCGGCTGATTCGCGCATCGCGATACGCTCGCTCGACGGGATAGTCCTTCGAGTAGCCGTTTCCGCCGAACACCTGAACCGCTTCGTCCGAAACGTAATCAAGCGTCTCGCTGCCGACGACCTTGATGATCGAGCACTCGACGGCGTAGTCCTCGATTGCCTTGAGCATTTGTTCGGGGTTGTCGCGATCGATCATCGCCAACGCGTCTTCGATCATGCCCACTGTTCGATAAGTCATGCAGTCGGCAGCGTAGGTGCGAACCGCCATCTCAGCAATCTTGTGCTTGATCAGACCAAATGACGCGATCGGCACGCCAAACTGATAACGCTGTTTCGCGTAGTCCGTAGCAATGGTCGTGAGCCGCTTCGAACCCGCAATCGCGCCGACCCCGAGTTTGAGCCTGCCGATGTTTAAGATGTTAAACGCGATCTTGTGACCTTTACCGATCTCGCCAAGCACGTTCTCGACCGGAATCTGCGCATCTTCCAGATTGACCGCGCAAGTGGATGAACCTTGCAGTCCCATCTTGTGCTCTTCGGGAGCGATCGATACGCCGGGGAAGCTGCGCTCGATAATGAAAGCCGTGAACTTCTCGCCGTCGACCTTGGCGAATACGATGAACACGTCCGCGAAGCCGGCGTTGGTGATCCACATCTTCTGCCCGTTGAGCACGTAGTGCTTACCGTCCGCAGAGAGCACCGCTTTGGTCTTAGCGGCGAGCGCGTCCGAGCCCGAGCCCGATTCGGTCAGCGCGTATGCGCCGATCAATTCGGCAGTCGCGAGCCTTGGCAGATACTGTTTCTTCTGCTCCTCAGTTCCGAAGAAGACGATAGGCAGCGTGCCGATAGTCGTGTGCGCGCCGAGCGATCCCGAAAAGGAAGCCTGGCCGGACATGGCTTCAGCAGCGACGAGCGAGCTGAGAAGGTCAAGCCCGGCGCCGCCGTACTTCTCCGGAATATCGATTGATAGAAGGCCAAGCTCGCCGGCTTTTCTCAACAACCCGCGCGTAAGCTCGTAGTCTTTCGTTTCGATCTCGGCATCAAGCGGCATCACTTCTTTCTCGGTGAACTCGCGCGCGGTCTGCGCGATCATCAAGTGCTCATCGCTGAGATCATCGGGTGTAAACACCTCACTGGCGTCGTGGTCTTCAAGAATGAAGCTACCGCCTTTGATTACTTTCTTTTTTTCTACAGCGCTAGACATAATGTTGTTCTCCTGTCCGACAAACTTCAGTTTGTCGAGTTGTGTTCCATTTGCAAGCAAAGCGACAAACTGAAGTTTGTCGGACATCGCCGCCTCAGGTTGTTCTCTAATTCATCAACTCAAAGATTCCCGCAGCGCCCATGCCGCCGCCTACGCACATCGTCACCATTCCGTAACGCAAGCCGCGCCGTTGCATCTCGTGCAACAAAGTAGCTGTGAGCTTGGCGCCCGTGCAGCCGAGCGGATGACCCATCGCAACAGCGCCGCCGTTCACGTTCAGCTTGTCCTGGTTTATGCCAAGCTCTTTGACAACCGAAAGAGCCTGCGCAGCAAACGCTTCGTTCAGCTCGATCAAGTCGATCTGATCAAGTGTCAGTCCGGCGATCTTCAACGCTTTCGGTATCGCAGCAACCGGACCGATGCCCATGTAATCCGGATCGACTCCTGCTGCTGCAAATGCAATGAGCTTCGCTATTGGCTTCGCTCCGATCTCGCGGGCGCGATCTGCCGACATCACCACCGCAGCGGCCGCGCCGTCTGACATCTGCGAAGAATTGCCGGCGGTCACTGTACCTCGCGCGTGAAACGCAGGTCTTAATTTCGCCAACCCTTCCATCGAAGTATCAGGGCGCGGGCCTTCGTCCGTGTCGAAGACGCTTTCCTTCACGACGCGCTTACCCTTTGCGTCAAGCTCGACGGTCTTAACCGAGAGCGGAACGATCTCGTCTTTGAACCTGCCTTCGCGTATCGCCGCGAGAGCCTTTTGATGGCTTCGCAATGAGAACTCGTCGGCCTCTTCGCGCGAGATCGAATACTTCTTCGCGAGGTTCTCAGCCGTGAGCCCCATGCTCAGATAGTAGTCGGGCCAGTTGTCGACAAGCCCCGGGTTAGGCACGATCTTGTGACCGCCCATCGGAACGAGGCTCATCGTTTCGGTTCCGCCGGCGACTATGCAATCGGCCCAGCCGACCATAATCCGCTCGGTCGCGAAGGCGATCGCTTGAAGCCCGGATGAGCAGAAACGATTGATCGTGACCGCAGAAGCTTCTTTTGGCACTCCCGCGATCCACGATGCCTGACGAGCCACGTTCATTCCCTGCTCCGCCTCAGGCATAGCGCACCCGAGGATGACGTCTTCGATCATCGAAGGATCGAGCCCGGGCGTGCGCTCGACGGCAGCTTTGATGACGGCGCCTGCCATGTCATCGGGTCTAGTGTCTTTCAGAGTACCGCGCGGCGCTTTGCCGACGGCTGTTCGTAATGATGTGACGATCACTGCTTCTTTCATGTTTTCTGCTCCATTCCGATTGTCTAGCTCACAGCCGAGTACAACATTGAACTCGCTGAGTAACCGATCCGCGTTGCTGCTACCTTGACCGACGCATCTGGCTCCCGACTCGACTTAGATCCACCTCAATCCGAGTCCCCTCCGCTCCGCCGGCCACTTTTTGCTTTTCAGTTTGAAGGGTGTGCGGGGCCTTCAAAGTAAAATCTTGCGCGACGATGTATCCGATGAAATTCTCAAGCCTATACAACTTGTTCTCAACTCGGCTGTAAAAGAGTACAGGCTTATGACCAGGTTGGTGACCACCCGTGCTCTCGATATTAAACGCAAAGAACCTTGAATCGGGCGTCCACTCGCCGCGAACAATTACGGACCCATGTTCACAGTCCGCAGAGGCAAAGTCCTTCCGATAGAGAACGGACCCGTGGCCGGAGATAGATAGCCGTGACTCCGGACAACCTCGATTCACAGGAACGTATCTCGCCAGAAGAGTTCCATCCGGTGACCGATATGTCCCAACATGCTGAGCGCTGGCGATCCTGGGCAGAAATGCAACAGAAACAGCAAGCATAGCCATTGATAAGCGAATTCCCATCGTAGGTGCCCAGTAGAACTTAGTTCCTCAGCGGCTTGCCAGTCTTCAACATATGCTGAATCCGCTCTTGAGTCTTCTTCTCTCCGCACAACGAGACAAACGCCTCGCGTTCGAGGTCTAACAAGTACTGCTCCGACACGAACGTCTTATGTGACAGATCGCCGCCCGTGATGATGTAAGCAAGCTTCTTCGCTACGTGAGCGTCGTACTCGCTGATGAACCCGCCTCGCACCATCATATGAATCGCCATCTTGATCGTTGCGAGCGCCGGTTCGCCTAGCACCGGGATGTCCGTTCGCGGATGCGGCTGCTCGTAGCCCTCGCGCACCATCGCAAGCGCCGTCTGCTTCGCGTCTTCAATCAAGCGGTCGCGATTCATCGTGATGTGATCGCTCTCACGCAAGAAGCCAAGCTCGCGAGCTTCAACCGCCGAAGTTGACACTCGAGCCATCGCGATTGTCTGCGAGACGTTCTTGATGCGGTTGAACAGGTCTTCGTCGGGCGCCGCATCTTCGACTGCTCGTAACAACAATTCCTTAACGCCGCCGCCCCCCGGTATCAAACCGACGCCGACTTCCACAAGTCCAATATAAGCTTCAGCCGCAGCGCGAGCCTTGTCCCCGTGCATGGTGATCTCGCAGCCGCCGCCAAGCGCCATTCCTTGAGGCGCGACGACAACCGGCTTCGCTGAATAGCGCAGGTTCATATTCGCGTTTTGAAACTGGCGAACCGACATGCCGATCTCGTCCCACTCGCCTTCCTGAATGCCGAGCAGGAGCATCATTATGTTTGCACCGACCGAAAAGTTCTCAGACTGGTTGCCGATCACCAGCGCTTCGTAGTTCTCGCCGACTTCTTTGACCGAGTAGTTCATCATCGAGACCGTGTCGGCGCCGATCGCGTTCATCTTCGAATGAAACTCGAGGCAGGCAACACCGTCGCCGAGATCGATCAAGGATGCCGAGGCATTCTTCTTGATGACGGCAGTTTGCTCTTTGAGCGACTTCAGGACCGTCACGCCGGCTCGCGGAGCAACTTCTTTGTAATCGCCCGACGCGAAATCAAAGTAGAAGGTCCGGCCCTCGCGACGTTCGTAGAAACTCTTCTTGCCCGACTCGAGCAGCTTTTGAACAAGCGGCGGAATCTCTAGTCCGTCGTCCTTCATCCTTGCGACGGATTTCTCTACGCCGATCACGTCCCACAATTCGAATGTGCCGAACTTGTGATTGAATCCCCACTTCACCGCGTTGTCGATGTTGACGATGTCATCGGCGATCTCGGGGATTCGATTCGCGGTGTAGATGAGATTCGCGCTGACTGTCTTCCACAGGAACTCGCCCACTCGATCCTTGCCGTAGATCAAAGTACGGATACGCTCAGCCGTACCTTCAGTCGCCCTGGCAGCATCGATGGATGGGAAACGAACCTTCTGAGCAGGCTTGTACTCCATTGTGTTGTAATCGAGCACCGCGTACTCAGTCTTGCCGCCTTCGCCACGCTGCTTCTTGTAGAAGCCCTGACCCGCTTTGTTGCCCGTCCAGCCGCGCTTCACCATCTCGCGCATGAAATCCGGCGGCACAAGCACATCGCGCCGCTCGTCATTCGGCACCGCTGGATAAAGATTCTCGGCAACGTAGAGCGCAGTATCGAGACCAACTAAGTCAGTGGTCCTGAACGACGCCGACTTCGGCCGCCCGACAATCGGGCCGGTCATCGCGTCAACCTCTTCAATCGAGTAGCCGCCTTCAACCATCACCCGTACGGCATTTAGAGAGCTAAACGTCGCGATGCGATTGGCAATGAAGTTCGGTGTGTCCTTGGCGAAGACAATTCCCTTCCCAAGCCTGCGAT
Organism: Blastocatellia bacterium; assembly: GCA_017883315.1. Taxonomy (GTDB): domain Bacteria; phylum Acidobacteriota; class Blastocatellia; order UBA7656; family UBA7656; genus Onstottus_A. The sequence continues at coordinate 7,835 of JADGNW010000051.1, forward strand.
CGCAGAAGTCGGCGACGAAGCTGACGATCTCCGGCGAAGTGTCCGGCGTCGGAATGACTTCAAGGAGTTTCAGATAGCGCGGCGGATTGAAGAAGTGCGTTCCCAGAAAATGCTTGCGAAAGTCGTCCGACATTCCTTCGGCCATCGCTCTTATGGGAATCCCGGATGTGTTCGAGCTTACAATTGTCCCGGCCTTACGAAACCGATCGAGTCGCGAGAACAAATCACGCTTGATCTCTAACTTTTCAATAACCGCTTCGATGATCCAGTCGACTCCCGATACTTTGTCCAGGTCGTCGTCGAAGTTCCCGGTCTTGATGAGGCTCGTTACTCTCGGTGAAAAGAACGCGGCCGGCTTGATCTTTTTCGCTGCATCGAACCCGGCGTTGACGATTCGGTTTCTGACCTGCTTGCTTTCAAGCGTCAGACCGCGCGCAACTTCCTGCTTCGTCAGTTCCTTGGGCGCGATGTCCAACAGCAACACGTCGAGGCCCGCGTTTGCGCAGTGAGCTGCTATCTGCGCTCCCATGGTGCCCGACCCGAGCACCGCAACCTTGTTAATCTTGTAACTCACGATTCGTCTCCTTAGATAATTGCGTACCTTGTAGGGCCGTCTCTCTGTGGGCGCCCCTTCGCTATTCAAGTAGCTGTAGTCCGCGCAAAGGGGCGCCCCCGGAGAGGCACCCCTACAAGTTTCAAACCGCTACCAGCCGCGAACCTTCTTCCGCATACAGCCGGTCGATCACGGCCGCATACTTCTTTTCGATCACGCTGCGTCGAGGCTTGAGCGTGGGTGTCAGGTCGCCCGACTCAGTGGTGAATTCGCTCTCGAGCAGCGCTACCTTCTTCACTTTTTCAAACCGGGCGAGCTCGCTCGTGTACTTATCGACCTGACGTTCGATCAGATCGATGATCCGCGGATTTGTTAGGAGCTCACTCTCGTCGTGGTAGCCAATGCCTTTCATCCGAGCGTATCCACACAGCAATTCCATATTTGGAACGATCAGCGCCGAAGCGAACTTGCGCGCGTTGCCGACGACCACCACTTGCGAAACGAAGCGGCTCGACTTGATCAAACTCTCCAGCAGCTGCGGCGCGATGTATTTTCCGCCGCTTGTTTTGATCAGATCTTTCTTGCGGTCGGTTATCACGAGAAAGCCATCGGCATCGATGTGCCCGACGTCGCCGGTTCGAAACCAACCATCAGCGGTGAATGCTTCATCGTTATCGGCGGCCCGGCAATAGCCTTTCATCACTGTGTCGCCTTTCACCAGAATTTCACCGTCGGCAGCAATGCGAACACTGACTCCATCGATGACGGGCCCGACTGTGCCAATTCGGTTGCGGGTTTCCGTATTACACGAGACCGATGGCGAGGTCTCAGTCAAACCGTAGCCCTGCAAAATAGGCATGCCCGCCGCAAGAAAAAGATAAGCAATCTCCGGAGCCAGCGGCGCGCCCCCCGATATCAGAGTGCGAATATTACCGCCCAGCGCCTCACGCCACTTCTTGAAGACAAGCGCATCAGCAATCTTGTGCGCGAGTGACAGCGCGAGGCCGACTCGCGCGCCCCGGTCCTTGCGTTCAGCCCAGCGTCTGCCAATTGCTAGCGACCACAGAAAAATCTGGCGCCTGGGAAACCCCGCCGACAGCCCGCGCTCGACGATCCTCGTGTAGATCTTTTCAAACATTCGCGGCACGCTTGTCATCGCCGTCGGATGAACTTCAAGCAGATTCTTCGCTACGGTGTCGATGCTCTCGGCATAAGCGATCGTCGCTCCGAGATGTGCGTAAAGATACCAAACCGCGCGCTCGAATATGTGAGTGAACGGCAAGTACGTCAGCGCAAGCTCGTGCCGGTCATCGAATTGAAGCCAACGGGTGCTGTTCGTTACATTCGCCGTCAGGTTTTTGTGAGTGAGCATCACGCCCTTGGGCTCGCCCGTCGACCCGGAGGTGTAAAGAATAGTCGCTAGGTCCTCAGAGTTCGCGGCCTGCCAAAGGCTCTCGTAGAGACCCGGCTGTTCGCCATATGAAATGCGACCCTTGCCAACAAGTTCTTCGATCCTGATGACCGGAGCAACTTCACGATCTGTTGAATCGAGCAGGATGATGTGCTCTAGTGCGGCCAGCCGGCGCTTCATCGACAGCGCGATGTCCAAAAAGCGAGATGACACGAAAATGGCTCTGGAAGCCGAATCCGCGAGGATGTACTCGACCTGTGAGTGCGCCTGCGTCGCGTAGATCGGCACATCGACGGCGCCGATCGCAAGCGCAGCGAGGTCTGCGAGATTCCACTCGGGCCGATTCTCAGACCAGATCGCGACTCGATCTCCGCTCGTGATTCCAAGCTTGTGCAGACCGAGAGCGAGTTCTCTGACACGTCGCGCAACTTCGCCATAAGTAAGCGAGCGCCATTCTCCTCCAGCTTTGAAACGCAGGAACTCCGACTCGCGATGGCTCTCTACCGCGAAGTTAAAGACCTCGTTTAATGTTTTGGGCGCCGTGCCCATGATATTCCCTGCCTTGCTAATTCGCGCGGGCTAATTCGCGCGGGCCGACTGCTTCGCCGCCCGCGTACGGCCGATTCCGTTTAAGAAGACGTCCAGCAACGGTTCCGCGGTCGAGGCCAGGCTGTACCGTTTGCGACTCAACACCCAGTTCGTGGCCATCTCGTCCAGCGCCCCGAACAAGACCTTGGCCGCGACCTTTGTGTTTAGCTCAGACCGAAACGCGCCGTGCTGTTGGCCCTCTTCAAGAACGCTGCGAATCAGGTCAAGATATTCGGTGACTTTAGTCGCAGAAAACTGCTCCATGAACTTTGTTGAAGACCGCAGCTCGACTTGAAACACGATGGCGAGGTTGCGATCGCGTCCGAGCCGCTCGAGGTGCGCGTGAACTATTCGCCTCAACTTCTCGATCGGATCGTCCGTCCGGGCGAGGCTCGCCTTGCCTGCCGCCAGCGCTTCTTCCATGTAGTAGTTAAAAATTGAAACGAGTATGTCGTCCTTGTTTTTGAAATATAGATAGACGGTGCCGTCGGCGACTCCGGCTTCGCGCGCAACATCCGCGACCTTTGAGTTAAAGAACCCACTGCCGGCGAAGACCTTTATGGCAGACCGAAGTATTGCCTCGTACTTGCCGTTTGACTTTCGTTGAGGCTGGGAGACGCGCCTGACAGATGCCATTGTGCTTTGACCCCGGAAACAAGAAAAACTGAATGATGCTTCATTCATCTTTGTACGCCAACTGCCCCGACTAACGCAAGCAGAATTTTCCGCGAGCAACAAATTATTGGGGTGTCCTCGTTTCAACTCTCTGCGTTATCTCGGGCGGCCTCTGCGACTAAGCGGTGAGGTGAGGTCTTTCCACCAGTATCCACCGCGGACGCAGAGCACGCGAAGGTTGCGCAGAGAATAATTCACACTAGAACACCACCAAAGTTTTAGTTGAACGTTTGCTTTGCTATCATCAATCCACGATGGATGAGCTGCAGAAAGAGGTCAAGAAGCAACTCAAGAAACACTTGAGGGGCGTCGGCGGGTCGACTATTGAGAATCTTGTTAAGCGGCTTGGTGGACTGCCCTACGAACGAGTGCTTCTTACGACCGATATAGGAGTAGCCCTCGCGGCGACGAACCTTCGAGCAGCGGTCGAGATGCTTAAGGCAGCGCCTGAGGTCTCCCGCTTGATTGATGCCGGTGACCTGCGAGTGTGGGGCGAAGCTGGTAAGCGGTTGTCCGCCACAAGCCCTGAAACCGCCATCGCTTTCTTTCAGTCGAGCAACGTCACGCTCGACGCCATTCCGGAAGAGATGCGCTCGCCAGTGCTGAGGCTGGTTAATAAGCAGGCTGCGCTGTCCGCTAATACCGCGGCCGATAGTTTCAACTCCGCGCCTCGTGTCATCGCCAGGATCAGCGATCACGAAAATGTCGCGCAGATTCTAACTATTTGTTTGGAGATGGCGCGGCACTCGGTCAAGCACAGCAACGATCTGTTTCTAGCCGCGCCTCAAGTGATGTCTGAAATCGAAGCGAGTGGTGACGCCGAGTTAACTAAGCGCGCCCTGAAGCTCACGGCAGCTTTCGCGTTCAGGTCAGGTGGGACCGCAGCCGATTTCTTCAGCGAGCTCCCAACCGTAATTACCGCCGCGGATCGCGAGTCAGTCCAGAGATTGTTCGATATCACTGAATCGTATCTGGATCGTTCCGGCGGCGTCGCGCTCCAGTATTTTAAGGCTGCGAGCCGCGTGCTGACCATTGCCGGCAAGGAGTCCTTCGAGCGATGGACCGCGCTGGCCAAGCGTGTAGGCATGCAAGGAAACGCGGCAAGCTATCATTTCATGAAGCAGAGCCCGCACATAGTAGCCGAACTCGCGGCACGTGTCGGTCCCCAACGTCGAACACAAGCGGTTTCCGCTGTATTGGAAATAGTAGAAGAAATATCCGAGCGCAGCACGATCGCCGCCGTCGAGTGCTTTAAAGCGAGCCCGCTCGCGCTCACGGCGGCCTCGCTCGGGCAGTTTCGCGACTGGGCTCGACGCGGTCTTGAGAAAGCTTCAGAGAATTCGCGCCGCGTTCAGGCTTACTACTCTCTCGAGTCGAAGGCTAGCCAGGAAGCACTGTTCAAGATCGAAGGCGGCCTCACACTTGACTCGGTTGCACACACCCTAAGACTCTACGTTGAAGGCTTAACTGGAAGATCGCTACATGTTGCTTCGCTAGCCTCGATACCCGACGAAGCCAAAATCGGAGACGGAAGCACCATCTACTTGCCTTCGGTTGTGGCCGAGTTTGAAGAGGAGAGAGAGAACTTCCGCTTGTTCAAGGTGCTTGCAGCGCACGCGGCCGGACAGGTCGAGTTCCTAACGTTCGCGCAAGATGCACCAGGCACAGTTGCAGCAATTGATGAGATACGTGCAACTTTTAATCAACGATCTGAAGAAGGAGTAGGGTCAGGTCGGCGGAATCCTCCCAAGACGTCTACCGAGGGGAGCGGAGGGGTCGGGTTTCTTTTTGCGCTGGGTGAGTTTCCGGACAGAGATCTCGCGACGCGGCTTTTCACAACCGTTGAAAACGGGAGAATCGATTTTCTGCTTCGTCAGGTTTATCGCGGCATAAGGCGCGATCTCGATTTCGTCCGCGAGCGACTGATCGAACGCAGACCGCAGATCGACAAAATCCCGCGCGAGCTACTTCCCTTCGAATTGCTTTTTCAAATCGCCATCTGTGGCGGTCCTACGGCAGAGGCGCGTCGATCTTATCCAACCGTCGTCCGTGAGATTGAGCAAATCTTGTCCGACTACATATTCCGCGAGGACGCCACGGTTGGGGAGTCTTTAATGGCGACGCTGCGAATCTACCAGTTTTTCGTCGCGCAGCCGAGCCAGGCCGACGCTCAAAGTGAAGAGAGCGGCGAGAGCGGTCAAGGCGGAGACACGAAAAGCGATGAGGCATCTCTCGCCGATTCCGACGCCGAACAGTCCGGACAGCGCCGTCAGGTCGAGGTTCGGGATGATCCGTTCAGCCTTTGGAACAGCGGGCAGCAGCAAGAGATCAACCCGGACTACGACATCTTTAATCGCAGCAGCGGGCCCGAGAGCCCGGAGCAGGATCTCGATAAGGGAGACCTCGCTTTCTACTACGACGAATGGGACCGAGAGCTTGCCGACTATCGCACGCGTTGGTGTCGCATTATCGAACGAGCCGGATCGCGCGGGTCTCGGGGATTCGTCGAGCTGGTTCGAAGCCGCTATTCGGGAGTCATCTCATCGATTCGCTACCAATTTCAGTTGATGCGTCCGGAAAACCTGCGGCGCATTCGCGGTGAGATAGACGGTGAAGACTACGACCTGCAGTCGGTGATCGATTACGCGCTCGACAAGCGGAGCACCGGTTTGATCGATGACCGGCTGTACACGCGCAAGCTCAGGCGTGAGCGCGATGTCGCGGTTTCCTTCCTGCTCGATATGTCCAGCTCGACCGCGCGCACGATCAGCCGGTACCCTAATCATCCTTACACGCAGCCGGGCCAGCGAATCATCGACATCGAGAAAGAAGGATTGGTATTGATGAGCGAAGCACTCGAAGCCGTAGGCGACGTTTATTCGATGCAGGGATTCACAAGCGAAGGCCGCCGCAACGTGAAGTTCTATGTGATAAAAGACTTCTCCGAGGGCTACTCGGCCGAAGTAGAACGGCGCATCGGTGGGATTTCTTATCAGAACAACACGCGGCTTGGGGCCGCCATTCGTCACGCGACGACCAGACTGGCGCGGCAAGAAGCTCGCACCAAGCTGATGATCGTGCTGTCGGACGGGCGCCCGTATGATCACGACTACGGTGACAGCCGGTACGCTCGCGAGGATACGAGAGTGGCTTTGAGGCAAGCTCGCATTGAAGGCATTACTCCGTTTTGCATCACCATCGATCGCGAGTCTGAGGACCAGCTAAAAGATATGTACGGTGAGGTTGGATACACGATCATCGACGACGTGCTGAGCTTGCCGGAGAGACTGCCAGGCATTTATAGCAGACTGACTACGTGACTTGTAGGGGCGGTCCTCTGTGGCCGCCCGCTCACGTGAGCTATTCGTACCTGAGCGCTTCGATCGGATCGAGCCGGGCTGCTTTTCTGGCGGGCCACACTCCGAAGATCAAACCAATCGCGATAGAAACCAACAATCCGGTGATCACTGCCCACAGCGGAATCGAAGCCGGGAGCGCGGGGAAGATAAGAACTATTATCTGACTCACCCCTATCGCTAATAGCACACCCAACACTCCGCCGAGAAAAGTCAGAGTCATCGCCTCGAACAGGAACTGACGGGTGATGTCGCCGCGGCGCGCGCCGATGGCTTTGCGCACCCCGATCTCCGAAGTGCGTTCGGTGACGCTCACCAGCATGATATTCATCACGCCAATGCCCCCGACCAGGAGACCCACGCTTGAAAGAGCAATCGCGACAAGCCCGACCATTGCGGTGATGCTGTCAAACTGTTCGATGAAGCGGTCAGCAGTGTTCAAGTCGAAGTCGTTCTTATCGGCATACTTCACTCCGCGCTGACGGCGAAGAATGTCCTCGACTTGATCGAGCGCCTTCCGAAGTTGGCCGCTCTGTGCGCGGACAATGAGCATCATCCACTCGCTTCTTGGCGAGACCTTACGCAAGGTGCGAAACGGGATCAAAACTGAGTTCTCCTCGGTCTCGCCGAGCAGATTTCCCTTTCTGGGTTCGAGCACGCCGATGATCTCGAAGGCCCTGCCATTCATCATCACCTCTTTGCCGACGATCGAATCGGTGCCTTGCGGAAACAAAGCCTCGGCGGCTCCCTTTCCAATTACCATCACGTCGCGACGGTGTTGATCGTCAATCTCCGAGATGAATCGCCCAGCTTGAAGCGACAAGTTTGTGATTGTGCCGTAGTTCGCGGAGACGCCCTCCAGATTCGCTTGCTTGTAAGTCTGTCCGGCGTAGGTGATGGTCTTGTCGAAGTTCCACTCGATGAAGCCGTCGTTGGCAACATCCTCAACGGCGCTTGCCAACTCTTTGATCGCTTCGCCATCCTCAGGCCGAAGCGGCTTTCTGGTTCGCTCGGAGCGATCGTGGGAAAACGATATTCCGGTCGACAAGTGAAAAGCATAAATGTTATTGGTGCCATACTCTTCGACAAAATTCACTATGTTCGCGCGGAGCCCGGTAAGAATTGAAGCAATCGCAATGACGGTGGTCACGCCGATTACGATGCCCAGCACCGTGAGGAAGCTGCGGAACTTGTGCGCGCGGACGTTGTCCAACGCCATCGCAAACGTTTCACTTGGAACTAACGCTCTCAGCTTCACCGGCTTCACCTTCAGTTCTTGGTCAGGGCCATGATCGGATCCAACTGCGCGGCTTTCATCGCAGGATAGATGCCGAACAGCATTCCGATAACGCTCGAGACGGCGATTGAAAGTACAACATAAGTAATCGTGATGTTCATTGGCACGGGCGTAGTCTGACCGATCAACCACGAGATGCCGGCGGCAAGCAACAACCCAAGCGCGCCGCCTAACGCGCACAATACGGATGACTCGATCAGGAATTGAACCAGTATGTGCTTTCGCTTGGCGCCGACCGCCTTGCGCAGCCCGATCTCGAAAGTCCGTTCAGTCACGCTGACCAGCATGATGTTCATTACTACGATGCCACCCACCACCAGCGAGATAAACGTGATCGGTATGACCGCCATAGTAATAGCCCCGGTGACCTGATCGATCTGGTTGTTCACCTGCTCGACGTTCACCAGCCCGAAGTCGTCGTCCTGGTTACCTTTCAGTTTGTGCCGGTTCCGCATTGCAATGCGTGCTTGTTCAATAGTGGGGTCGAACGTTTCGCGGCTGTGAGCTTTTCCGTGGAGCTGCAGACTCTGACGACGTCCGAACATCCTTTGAAAAGTGGTAAGCGGAACGTAAGCGTTGTTGTCGAGGGACTGGCCAAACATCGAACCACGCTTGGCTTCGACGCCGACTATCGTCATCGGTAGTCCTTGAATGGCAAGCGTCCTCCCGATCGGGTCAAGTCCGGCATAGAACTTCTCTCTCAAGTCCGTGCCGATAACGCACACCATGGCAGAGTGCTCGACCTCGTGTGGAAGCAGGAATCGGCCCTCGGAAATGGTCTTATCTTCAATATCGGCAAAATTGGCCGTGACGCCGGCGATCTGTGTTCCGAACAAGTCCTGCCCTTCGTACTTCAGATCAAGACGCCAGTCAGCTTCGGCGCCGACCTCCTGGCAAGATGTGCACTTGTTGATCAGCCAGTCGAGGTCGTCCCAGTCCAGCACCTTGTTGCGTTTCATCATCTTCTCCCACTCTTCCTGGGTCATGTTCCCAACGTGGGCGATCCGGGCGATCATGAAGTGATTTGCGCCGAGTATCTTTGAAATCTTATCGACTACGTAGGCATTCAAGCCGTCAATCGAGGCGCCGACCACAACAACAGACGCAACCCCGATAATGATTCCGATAAGAGTGAGAAAAGCACGAAGCTTATGTGAGAAGATGGATTGAAAAGCAATTTTCGCGGCATCGGCATAGAATGAATAGAATCTCGTCATAAACCAGTCTCTTCTCGCAAGGCGGGAATCATCTCGCGTTACGACCAGCCGCCCGAACATTGTTTCAGCTCTTAAGGCCAAACGCTCTAAACAAAAGTCCGTTAACACCCCTCAGCCAATACCTTAGAAGTAAAGCTTAGGCACGAACAGGTATCTGGACGCAATATGGACACGATCTGGGCATACCGTCGGACCGGTTCGTCTTTGTTAACCCGGGTCGGCTTTTCTCCTGGTGGTTTCAGCCGATCTTTCGATTGCACAAGATGTTGGGGCTAGTCTTCTGGCTCAGGCTAGTTGCACGGAAAGTGTGCAGAAGGAAAAAAAGTAGTGTCGATTAGCCCTTGACTTCCAGGTAGGGATTTCATTCAATGGCGAGCCTACGTTCTTTTGGCGATTTCGATTGCCAATTGCGCTCAGGACGGCCGATGTCCTGGCGGCGAAACGAAGCTCATCATAATCAAGGAGGTCCAGAATGCTCACGGATGGAGGCGAAGCGATTCGAACCGAAGTTATCACTTACGCCGATCTCGAGGCAGCCAAGGGCGCGAGGATCAAAGTGATCGGCGTCGGCGGAGGTGGCGGGAACGCGGTAAATCGGTTGATCGAAGACGGTTTGGACGGCATTGAGTTCCTGGTTGCGAACACAGACCGCCAAGCCCTGATGAAATCACACGCCTCAGTCAAGATTCAGCTCGGTGAAGAGGTTGCCCAGGGACTCGGATCGGGCGGAGACCCGGAGATCGGCAGAAGGGCTGCTCTGGAAGCCACCGACAAGCTGGTCGACGCGCTGGACGGCGCCGATATGATCTTTGTGACGGCCGGTCTTGGAGGCGGAACCGGAACCGGAGCCGCACCCATCATCGGGAGCCTCGCAACCGAGCTTGGGGCTTTGACGGTTGCGGTTGTGACCAAGCCCTTTCTCTTTGAGGGCCGGCGGCGTCAGCTTCAAGCCGAACAGGGCCTTGAAGAACTGACAGGCTGCGTCGATAGCGTTATCACCATTCCCAACGAGCGGCTGCTCAAGTCTGTCACAAAGGCGATTCCCTTCCTCGACGCATTCGGGCTTGCGGATGGCGTATTACGCCAGGCAGTTCGAGGCATCTCCGACATCGTTACTCTTCCAGGTCTGATCAACGTGGATTTCGCCGATGTAAACACCATAATGCAGGGAAAGGGCATTGCGTTGATGGGAACCGGAACGGCGGTTGGTGAAAACCGCGCGATCGAGGCCGTTAAGAGAGCGATATCCAGCCCGCTACTCGAGGAAGCGTCGATCAAGGGCGCGAAGGCGCTCCTGGTCAACGTGACGGGATGCCCGGACATGAGTCTCTTCGAGGTAAGCGAGGCGATGAACTTGATTCACGATTCAGTGGACCCTGAAGCCAACATCATCTTCGGCGCAGTGCTTGATGAACGATTGATTGGTGCTATCAAGATAACGGTCATCGCTACACACTTGGCCTCTGCTAAGACCTCTGCTGCGCCTCTTACCGAACCAGGTCGAAACGGTTTGCCGCTATGGGCTGCCGCTGCGAGCGCGGGCAAAGCAGCAGCGCCTGACTCCGATACCCAACCAGACCTCGATAGGCCGACGTTCATGCGGAAATCGGTGAACTAGAATCGCAAGCACGCTGCCGTTCCTGCGATGGTGAGTTTCTTTCTTGATCTCCCTTCCCGAAGCGCGAGGGCAAACCGTGGATTGCGGATCGGTTTCTTTCGACGCGAAGTTTTCGCTCCGCACGCCTCTATAGTATGATTCCAAATGTTCAGAGAGTCTCCTTTCCGGATTCAACACATGCCTTTGACGAAGAACCTCTCGATGGGACTGATAATTATTTTTCTTGCTCTGTCGTCTAACCTGGCGACGGCCGGCAAACCACCTCAGACCAATCGTTCTTTGACCGATCCTTCATACATCAAGGAAATCGGGAAGTGGCGGAATGAACGATTGGAAGAGATCAACGGTGAGAGTGGCTGGAACACCCTTGTAGGCCTCTTCTGGCTGAACGAGGGAAAGAACAGGTTCGGCAGCGATCCTGCAAATGACATTGTCCTGCCCCGCAACAGAGCGCCGAAGGTCGCGGGCTCACTCTGGCTCGACAAGGGAACCGTCCGGCTTAGTGCGAAACTTGAAGCTGGCATCACCAATGAGGGCAACCGCGTTGGCGATCTCGTGCTTAAGACCGACGCCGATGGCTGGCCGACGCCTTTGAAGCTTGGCTCGCTTACGATGTTCGTAATTAGGCGAGGCGAGAAGTTCGGCTTGCGAGTTAAGGACAAACAGAGTCCCGCACGTACTCATTTCGCCGGCCTCGAGTACTTCCCTGTCGACTTGAAGTGGAGAGTTGAAGCAAAGCTTGAGGCTTATGTTCCGCCTAAGGTCATTTCGATAGCGAACGTGCTCGGCATGGTGGATAGCATGACTTCTCCTGGAGCGCTCGTGTTTGAAATGAACGGCAAAGAGTACCGGCTCGATCCGGTATTGGAGAAGGGTTCTAAACAACTCTTTCTGATCTTCGCCGACAAGACCACCGGCAAGCAGACCTATGGCGCAGGCCGATACCTTTATGTCGACCCGCCCGGTGCAGATGGCAAGGTGATTGTTGATTTCAACAAGGCGCACAATCCGCCGTGCGCGTTTACGAAATTCGCAACGTGTCCCCTGCCCCCGCGTCAGAACCGGGTTGCGATGCGAGTCGAAGCCGGTGAGATGAAGTACGCTGCCTCTGAACACTGAGCAGCGGTTATGGCGGTCGCAGGTTGAAATAGAGATCGTTGCAACGGTGAACTCGCGGAGGTCTTATGAAGCAATACGAATGCCTGCTGGTGGAAGCCGACGCGCCCATCGCGATTGTTACAATGAACCGCCCAGATCGGCGTAACGCGCTCTCGCTTGCGCTGATGGAAGAGCTGATCGATTGCTTTCGCGAGCTTGGCAAGCCGCCGGAGATTCGCGCGATCATTCTGGCGGGAAACGGACCAGCGTTCTCAGCAGGTCACGACTTGAGTGAGTTGATAGATCGCGGGATCGGCGACTACCGTCACGTGTTCGACGTGTGCACGGAGCTGATGACCTTGATTCAAAGTATACCGCAGCCCGTCATCGCCGAAGTCAACGGAATTGCCACCGCCGCCGGTTGCCAGCTAGTAGCGACCTGCGATTTGGCTGTAGCTACCGAGGAGAGCAAGTTCGCGACGCCGGGCGTACGCATAGGTTTGTTCTGCACCACGCCGATGGTAGCGCTCACTCGCGCGATCGGCCGAAAACGAGCGCTGGAGATGCTGCTGACGGGGACCCCGATTGATGCGCGGACAGCAATGGAGTGGGGTCTAGTGAATCAAGTGGCTCACGACAACGAATTGCGCAAAGCGACTTACACTCTAGCGCAGCGAATCGCCGAAGCGAGTTCACTGACAGTATCGATTGGCAAGCAAGCATTCTACGCACAGATTGATTTGGATCAGCCTAAGGCATACGCTTACGCGAAAGAAGTGATGAGCATGAACGCTATGGCCGAAGATGCTCAGGAAGGAATGGGAGCCTTTCTTGAAAAACGGAAACCGTGCTGGAGAGGTCGGTAGAGAAACACTTCGTTCCCCCGTCGAAAGACGACTGCCAGCACGTTCTCAAGGCAATGTTAACTTTGATCGCGCGCTCTTTTGGAAGATAGCTTCTGAGTTAAACACCTGTGATATACTTTCGCGCCGTACCGCCCGGTGGCTTTCTTGAAACGGGCATTCGAGAAGATGAGCGAAGAAACTACAAACGTTCCAGATCGGTGGGATCCAGAGCCGCGATGGCCAGCCTGGATTGCAATCCTGGCCGTGGGCGGGCTCTATACGGCACTCCCGTCGTATCTGATACTCGGCCCCCGCTGGCTCTTCTTAGTGATCGTCGTAGTGCTGTTGCTGCCAATAGTCATCTCGCATATCAGAGAGTACCACATGCTCAATCGGGTGTTCGGCTTTACGGTCACCGGCGTGGTGACGGTGGGCCTTATTGCCTCAGTAGTCCTGCTCATCGCGGCGCTGCCTGCGCATAAAGAGAGTCCGACAGAGCTGCTGTTATCTGCAGCGGCCCTGTGGTTCACGAACATTCTGGTCTTTGCGATCTGGTACTGGCGACTCGATGCCGGAGGGCCACACGGACGCGACAAGAGCCCGGGGCATCAAGAAGGAGCATTCCTGTTTCCGCAGATGACCATGCCTCCTGAACCAAAGCGCGCGGCCGATCAGGAGGACTGGTCTCCCAACTTTGTAGACTATTTGTTCCTCGCCTTTAATACCAGCACCGCTTTCTCCCCAACAGACGTGCCGGTGCTCACGCGCTGGGCTAAGCTCTTGATGATGCTTCAGTCTCTGATCTCTTTGACGGTGATAGCTCTATTGGCGGCGCGGGCGGTAAATATCCTCTAGTACTTACTCAGTCACACTCACGGTGATGGACATGTATGGGCGTCCCTCTTTGCAGGCCCACTTCTATTACCAACGAGGGGCGCCCATACAGGTGTTCATCAAAAGCAGCGTGACTGAGTACTAGCGGCATGAGGTGTTACCAACGGCGGGAGTTCGAAGACCTCACTAGTGTTTGCTCTTCACTTTTTCCAGTACGAGAGGTTGAGGTTCCAACTCTCGCCGATAAAAGACGCGTGGGCGTTGCAGATTTCGTTTGGCTGGCTCGGAAACGTTCTCATCCCCCTGCGCGAACACGATCTTTAGCCCGCGAGAACCGCGCAAGGCAGCAGCTTGCATCTCGGGCACCCGTCCTACGGCGAAGTCTACCCACTCGCGTATCAATATTTTTCCATCTTTGGGTTCCCGGTCGGCCTCACCGTTTTTTAGACCTTCCTCAACAAGAGCATAAGTCAGAAACCCGTGTCCAAGCTCGGAAGCTTCCAACGCAGCTTGATAAGCTTGCGCCGCTGTAAGAATGTAGATCCCTTTTTCGTAAGCGAGCTGGGCGAGTCCTACTGAATTCATCGGACCGCGTCGCTTCTCCTCGGACTCGAGCGCCTGGCCGCTGTTACAAGCATCTAACACCATCATCAGATCTCCCGCGTCTATGGGTTCGAAAGCCCGCTCAAGCTCCTGGTCTGAGATGCTATGCGCCAACATTGTGTCCAATCGAGACTGATCCAGCGCGTCTCGCGGACCATCATATCCAAGGTCGTGGGGGATTAAATAAAATCTGGCTTTTTGCGCGGTGCCGTGGCCGGCGAAAAAGATGATCACCGCGTCTTCTGGTTCAGCGGGCTTGATTCGATTCAGCACAGCCGGCGCGTTCGGCGGCAACTCGCCGTTGCTTGTCGCGAGCCGCCTGAGTGCCCCCAGAATATTCGCCTTGGTCGCGTCCTGGTTCAGAAGTTGGATCAACTCAAACCCTGAAAAGTTCCCAAGCTTGCCTTGTTCCTGGAGCAAGGTCTGTCCAAACTCTTGCGCGTCGGCTCCGGCGTACTTCAAATTGTATTCGGGATTTGCGTATTCATTAACGCCCGCCGTCAAGACATACAAGACGCCTTTGCGCTTCAATGCATCGCTGCCCGTAAGCGACACCGTGTCGTCAGCGCTCTTGATGTTGTCTCTGTTGAAACCGTAAGCGGTAAGGCGGTTTTCACCCGCGACGAGTGAGATTGTCTCTTCGAGCGTTACAGCGGGCCGTGTGTCAAGCACATCGCCGTGCCATACTTTGATCAACGCGCCGTTTCTAAACAGCCGCACATCGCGCGCTCCGCCGCCAGAGGTATGACCTGCATCGGGAGGTGCTTCTTCGACCTGGACTCTTATCGCAATCTTTCGGGAGGCGATGGGCTGACCTGCGCTAATGCGACTATCCACGACGGTGAGTTTCACCTTCGGCTGCCGGCGGTCCACACCGGCGATGTTTTGAACTGTTCTTTTTTTCGTCCCCGCCAGAATATCCGCCAGCAGCCCGGGGTAGTAGTACTCATTGAAGAAAGCTTCAACTGGAGCGACGTCGAATGTGTTACTCGCGAAGCGCCAAAGAATCGCGTTCCACGCCTGAGGCGATCCGTCAAACAGACCCTCGGGTGTGACCGTCAACCAATCACCTCCGTCGTTGAAACTGATCAGCGTGCTGAGAGGTTGGAAATTATCCGGTGACCATATCTTTGTGGAGGCATCTTCGCTCCCCGAAACAATGAATTTGCCGTCCGGACTGAAAGCCACCGCGACCACGGGACCGGAATGACCTTCGAGCGTGCGAACGAGTTGTCCACTCGCAGGGTTCCACAACCTTACCGCTTTGTCGTAACCTGCCGACGCCAGCATCTTTCCGTCAGGGCTGAACGAAACCGCGAACACATCCGAAGCATTTCCTTCAAGCGTGCGGATCGATTGGCCCGTTAGCGGGTCCCAGAGCCTGACCGTCTTGTCGCGACCACACGAAGCGAGCAATGTCCCGTCCGGACTGAAAGCAATTCCGGTCACTTCCGACTCGTGTCCGGTAAGTGTGTAAAGAGCATTACCGCCAGCGACATCCCAGATCTTGATAGAGTTATCGTAGCTTCCGGACGCGATGGTCTTACCGCTTGGGGCGAAGGCGATAGCGCTGACCAGACTTACATGGCCTTCGAAGGTCTTCACCGATTCGCCGCTCTCCACATCCCATAACTTTACGGTCTTATCAATACTCCCCGACGCTATGAACTTTCCGTCCGGGCTAAAGGCAATCGCAGAGACACTCGAAATATGCCCCGTGAGATCGCGGATCAATTTGTTGGTTGAGACATCCCAGAGTTTGATCGTCCTGTCCGCGCCTGCCGACGCCAGCAATCGCCCGTTCGAGCTAAAAGCCAGCGCGTTGATTTGTGATGAATGACCCTCGATCGTATTTGCCAACGCGCCGGATACACAATCCCATATCTTGATCTTGTTCCCGATTGCCGATGCCAGAGCCTTCCCGTCCGGGCTGAAAGCGACCGCGCGTATCCCGGATAAGCGCGCTTCAAACGTGCGCACGTGCTTGCCGGTTACGCTGTCTCTGAGATCTATGCTAGTCCAGTTCCCGACCGCGACATTGTTTCCGTCAGGACTCAGAGCTACAGCGAGGATGGGCGAGGCTTGGCCGGTGAGCGTGCGGATGTTCTTACCGCTTTGAACGTCCCACACTCTTATCGACTTGTCTTGACTGACGGAAAAGAGGAGCTTGCCGTCTTTGCTGAAGGCCATCGAAGTAACGACTCCCGAATGCCCTTTGAGCGTGCGGATCGCAAGTCCAGTTTCGACGCTCCAGACCCTGATCGAGGAATCGTCTCCCCCGGAAACCACGAACAGACCGTCCGGGCTGAACGCGATCGTGCGTATAGCTGACGAGTCGCCCGAACACGCGCGAACCAACTGACCGTCGCTGACGCGCCAGAGGCGCACGATCTTGTCGGCGCTTCCGGAAGCCAGCATCGTCCCGTCCGGACTGAAAGCCACGGCTCGGACATCCGAAGCCGTACCTTCGATCGTCAGAATAATTTCGCCGGTGTTCGCGTCAAAAAGATTGATGGTCTCATCCAGACTCCCGGAAGCGATTGTCTTTCCGTCCGGACTGAAAGCTATCGTGTTCACCTGGTCGCTGTGATTCCTCAACGAACGGATCAGCCGCCCGCTCTTGACGTCGCATAAGCCGATAGTTTTATCCAGGCTTCCGGATGCGATTGTTTTTCCATCCGGACTGAAAGCAATCGAGGTGACGTTGTCGCGGTGATGATCGAGCATGCGGAGCATCTTTCCGGTATCGGTTTCCCACAGCCTTACCGTCTTATCGGAACTGGCGGAAGCCATAAGCTTGCCATCAGGACTGAAGGCGAGGGCGCGTACGGTGTCCGAGTGTCCGTTCTGAATCACGAGCTCAGGTTTCTTCACCTCCGGTGGCTTCAAAACCACATCCGGCGCTGGCGATCGTTTCTTAATCGGTGGCTTCTGACGTTGTGTTTTTTGCACGCCCTGGACAGGGCGCGGAATCACAAAGAGTGCTACGACCAGCAGCGCGAGAGGCCCCGTTGTCGAAATGCGTTTAAACATGATCTTTTCTTTCTTGCGCAACTATAGAGTATTCCTAACGAGAATCCCAGAAATTGAAAACGTTCCGCGGCATCTGCAGATTCAAGGCGGAGCAATTACTAGGGTTGCATTGTGAATGGAGCTGCGGTTCGTTGACACTTCGATGGAGAACTGCTCGCCGTAAAACGAAGTCCAACCTAGCGGAGTGTTGATAGTTAAGGCTGCTGCTCACCACCGCGGAGATATTCTTGCCTCATCCGACTAATAGAGCAGGCGCTATGCTCTAAGCGCGATTGTACTCTCACCAGCCCGATGGTATCCTTCCGCCGAAATAAGGCTCCGGTCATCAGCTACAATCCCGCTCTTGCACAAAGGCTCTCCTACGGACGCTCTTTCTGACCAACTGCGCAGAGACCTTTCTCAATAGAGCATATCCGATCAGCCTCTGCGCTTACGCACAAAGTTGGCGCACTTCCTGATTCATCCGAAGGAGAACCTCATGAGGATCAAAGCGAGCATAGCTATTCGCGCAACTCTGCTCATTTCACTGGCGATGAGCCTGGCCGTCCTATCAACGCGATTGCAGGCAGACACTGGCACGTGCGGGGGTGCAAGCATCACGCTGCCTTTCACAGACGTGCTTGCCGGCAACGTGTTCTTCTGCTCGATAGCCGAAGCATACTTTTCAGCGCTGACCAACGGCACTGATTCGACGCACTACAGCCCGGCAGCCAATGTGCCGCGCGAACAGATGGCGGCGTTCGTTACACGCACGATGGATCAGTCGCTCACGCGGGGCAGCAGGCGGGCGGCGCTCAAGCAATTCTGGACTCCGACGTCTCCAGATGGCCTCGGCTTGACGACCGTGGGAACCGGGCCAGCTTTAGTCGAATCAGACGGGGCCGACCTCTGGGTGGCGAATATCGGTAACGCGACAGTTTCCCGCGTGCAAGCGAGTGACGGAAAGCTGCTGGAGACCTGGACCGGCGCGACTAGCGCCTACGGCGTGCTGGCGGCTAAGGGGCTGATATTCGTGACTGGGGGCTCAAACCCAGGAAGACTCTACCAAATCGACCCAACTCAACCAATGGGTCCGGTCACCACGCTGACCAGCTCTCTCGGGAATGCTTCTCGGGGAATATCTTTCGACGGAGCGCGAATCTGGACAGCAAACTTGGGAGGGCCAGGATCTGTCTCCATCGTGACGCTCAACCCCTTAGGCGTAAATACCGTCACCACCGGATTCACCGGCCCCGACGGCATTTTGTATGACGGCACCAACATGTGGGTCACAGATAATTTCGCCAATAAGCTATTCAAGCTTGACTC
>JADGNW010000331.1 GCA_017883315.1 Blastocatellia bacterium
CCCGTCCCATCAGCCCAATCATTCCCGAGCTGCCCGTAGTAACCTTGGCTCGACGCGCGCGAATCGCGAGCCTCAAGATGAAAGTGAAGATAACTCCAAACGGAATCACCACCGCCAGCACGAGCTTGAGCGGCAATCGCAATTCGGGATAGGGAACGTCGATCAGGATCAACGAGCCGATGACGGCGGCTGCGATTCCTCCGAGCGCGATTACGCCGAAGCCGCCGACCTTCGCTTCAAGAACGAACAATCCGATCGCGACCAGAATCAGCACGACTCCCAGCAAGTTGATCGGCAGCATGTGGAAGCCGTACAGCGCGAGTACGACTGCGAGCGTGCCGACTACACCGGGAACGATTGCGCCCGGATGTTGAAACTCGAAGTAAACGCACAGCGCGCCAAGCGCAAAAAGAATAAACGCGATTCGCGGGTCCGCAAGCGCCATCAATAACCGCTGACGAATCGAAGGCGCGATCGCGACTAAGCTTTCGCCCGCGACGTGAAGAACCACCTGGCTGCCATCGACGCGAGTAACGGTTCGGCCTTCCAACTGCGAGAGCAGATCCTGCTCGTCATGCGCGATGATCTCGATCAGGTGTTTGTCCAGCGCTTCACGTTCGGTGAACGAGGTGCTCTCGCGAATCGCGGACTCAGCCACTTGAGGATCGCGCCCGCGACTCGCGGCGTGGCTTCGCAGGAACGCAGCCGCATCGTTGACTACTTTCTCGGACATTGTCTTGTCCAGGTCGCGCCCGTCGGCCATCACCGGGTGAGCCGCGCCGGTAGCTGTGCCCGGCGCCATCGCTGCAACATCAGCCGCGATGAGAATGACGAATCCTGCCGATGCCGCTCGCGCTCCGCTTGGCGCGACGTAGATGATGATGGGAACTCGCGAACTGTCCATGCGCGAGATGATCTCGCGCATCGAAGTATCCAATCCACCGGGAGTATTCAGTGTGATAATCAATGCCGAAGCGCCTTCGCGTTCGGCTCGCTCGATGGCTGAGGTGATGACTTCTGCGCTTGCAGGAGTGATCTGATCGTCGATCTTGAGCTCGATCACGTCCGCTCTCGCGGACCCAACGGCTGCAAGCAAGAGCAAAGCGGTACCGATGATTGCGAATCTCAGTGTGTGCATAATCTCGCGCCTTAGCGGAGACCCTACGGTGCAATCTTAGCACAAAACCCGGATGTAATGATTCAGCTAACGGCAGTGATTCAGCTAACGACGGTATCGACGATACGAATGCAGTCAACGGCATGTAGGGGCGGCCCTCCGTGGCCGCCCCAGCGTGGTACTCTAGTTCTTTTTGGGCGACGCTGGGGCAGCCACGGAGGGCCGCCCCTACAGGATTCAATCGTTACCTTCCACTAGCTCGGCTTGATCGCAAAAACCCTAACGCTCGCAGCGTAGTCGTTCACGCTGTAGCGGGTGAGCAAGTCAGCCAGATGATTGAGCGCCAGCTTATCGCTGGGAGGCGCGCAGCAACTCGCACTTGCGACCGGCAAGGCATTCGAAACCGAGGCCGTGGTCGAGCAGCAGCTCTCCTGATTCTCAAGCTTCGAATAGACGTTGAGGTCCTGCCTGGTGTCTATGATCTCCGCATGAGCGAAGCCGGCTTCGATCAAGCCGCGCCGGTAATCGTCGATCAGAATCGCTCCGGCTATGCAGCCGACGTAAGCGAGCAGATCGCTGGACACTTCGGCAGGCAGCTCTTTCTTTAGCGCGATGTCGCTTACGGCAAGCCGCCCGCCGGGTTTCAGCACTCGCGCGATCTCGCGAAAGACGGCTTGTTTGTCGGGCGCGAGGTTGATCACACAATTGCTGATCACGCAATCGACTGAATTATCTTCGAGCGGCAGCTTGTCGATTTTCGCGAGATGGAACTCGACATTGGCGTAGTCGCCTTTCGCGGCATTCCTTCGCGCGCGTTCGATCATCTCGGGCGTCATATCGATTCCGATCGCGCGTCCTTTGGGCCCGACTTTCGAGGAAGCTAGAAACACATCGAGCCCGCCTCCGCAGCCGAGATCGACTACGACCTCGCCCGGTCGAAGATGCGCGTAAGCTGTAGGGTTTCCGCAAGACAAACCCATGTTTGCCTCTGCGGGTATGGATGACAATTCTTCGGATGAGTAGCCGAAGGCTTCCGCGACGGACCGCACTCCCGTGTGCTCGCTCGAAAGCGCGCTTGCGGCGAATGTGCCGTATCGGTCTTTTACTGCTTCTTCAATTTGTTTTGACACTGTGATCTCCTTTGTATGTCCGACAAACTTCAGTTTGTCGTTTGTTTCCACAACGCATGGCACGCGACAAACTGAAGTTTGTCGGACATTGCCGCCGCGATCTCATCTTCTGGCCTTTGCCGAAGTGATGCTCACGGGCTTGACGACCTTGCTGCGGGTACAGCATTCGGCGTAGAGAAACCCGAGCAAGTCTTGAAGGGCTGCGGCGTTCGTTGAATACCACAACCACTGCTTGTCTTTCTTGATGGAAACAAGCCCTTCCATCCTGAGTTTTTCGAGGTGATGCGACAGCGTCGAGTTCGGTATGCCAAGCTCGGCCTGTATGTCGCTGACGATCATACCGTCCGGGTGCGCCGAAAGCAGCAGCCTCACTATTTGCAGCCTCGGTTCCGAGCCGAGCGCCGCAAACATGTCCGCGTATCGCGCCGTCCCTTCGGTTTTCATATTTCTAAAATACTAGAAATACCAACATCGTGTCAAGAACTTTCTTCGTCGCATGTAGGTCCTCGGAAAATGAAGGTCGGGAAGGTGGGCTTGCCCCCGCCCTGACGGGAGCTACTATCCTGGAAGAGCGGGGGCAAGCCCACCTTCCTGACCTTTCATTCTTCCGAGCCTCCGCGTTTACCCCGAGGAGATTGCTACCTCGACGGGCCAGCGTCTATGCTACGTCGCGGACGAAGAACAATGAAAAAGACAATCGTTGCGATTTTGCTACTGATGCTGACCGCGCCGGCATGGCTTGCCTCCCAGACGCGCAAACCGGCGGCCGTTCCCGTCGTGCTGATATCGATCGACGGATTGAAACCCGACTACGTGCTTGAAGCTGACAAGCACGGATTGAAGATTCCAAATCTGCGACGCCTAGTCGCCGAGGGCGCGCACGCATCGGGAGTGACGGGCGTGCTGCCCACGGTGACCTATCCCAGTCACACGACTATAGTCACGGGCGTCGCACCCGCGAAGCACGGGATCATCGCCAACACGCCTTTCGATCCGTTTAGCAAGAACATGGGCGGTTGGTACTGGTACGCTGAAGACATCAAAGTCCCCACGCTGTGGGATGCCGCAACAAAAGCCGGCATGACTACGACGAGTGTTGATTGGCCCGCGACGGTTGGAGCGAACATTACTTTCAACATCGCTCAATACTGGCGCGCCGAGAACGCAGAAGATCGCAAGCTCATTCGCGCTCTTTCGACGCCGGGTCTGCTCGCCGAAGCGGAACGCGCCGTCGGTCCTTACACAGACGGCAACGATTATTCGATCGCGGGCGACGTGCGCCGGGCGGCTTTCAATGTCTACGTTCTCGAAAAGAAGAAGCCGCGTTTTCACCTTTCTTATTTCGGCAGCCTCGATGAAGAAGAGCACAAGACGGGACCCTACAGCGCCGAGACCTTTGCCGTGCTCGAACAGTTGGACGGTGTCATCGGGCAGGTTCGCGCAGCGGCTGAGAAGATCGGCGGCGGACGCGCGATTATCTGCGTCGTCTCGGATCATGGATTCGCGCTTTCAGATAGAGAAGTGAATTTGAATGCGGCGCTTCACGACGCAGGCTTGATCGAGTTGAATGAGAAAGGCGCAGTGAAATCGTGGCGAGCCTTCGCGTGGTACGGCGGCGGGTCGGCCGGAATAATGCTTCGAGATGCGTCCGACAACGAAGCTCGAAAGAAAGTCGGCGAAATCATGCACCGCCTAGCGAACGATCCATCATCGGGTGTCGCCAGTGTGATTGATCAGACATCAGCGCAACGGGTCGCGGGGTTTTCCGACGCCGCGTTCGTCGTAGCCGTTCGGCCGCCTTATCGGCTGGGCACCAAGCTTCAAGGTCCGGTGACTGTGCAAGCAAGGCCAGCCGGTACTCACGGATATATGCCCGAGGTCAGAGAAATGGACTCGGCATTTTTTATTACCGGTCCCGGCGTGCGAGCCGGTCTCGATCTCGGTCTGATTGATATGCGCGACATTGCTCCGACGCTAGCGGCGCTGCTGGGAGTTTCGCTTTCGACTGCCGAAGGCCGCAGACTGGTGGTTCGCTGAGCGGCCTTCTTCAATCCCACCAACGCAGTTGGTGGATTGTTCATACGTAGCCTACAGCCAATTGGCCTACTGTCTCTCTGTCTTAGGGAAGTGGCAGGGGGCCTCGCCCTTGTAGGCTGAATATGAACAATCCCCCAACTCCGTTGGGGGTATTCCCGGGACACCTGACTCTTCACACGCTCTCGGTTGTGGGAATGTCCGACTGGCCGGATAACCGTTGGACGTCAGCGACTGTCACTCGCTTGCTCGGCGAGGAAACTGAGAATCGCTTTATGAGAAATGTCAGGCTGATCGGTTGGAAATATATGGCTGGCGTTGGCGATCATCACTAGCTTCGCGCCGTCGATCAACCGCGCCAGACGGCGGCCGTTTTCGGGCGGAATCAGCCGGTCCGATTCGCCGTGCATCACCAGCGTCGGGACTTTCAGTTGAGAGAGACGGCTGAGAGATTCATAAGCGAAGATTCCCTGCACCTGCGCGAAGAAGCCCTCGACAGTCGGGAGCGTACGACGCCAGACTTCTAGATCCTCTTCGATTCGCTCGCACGGAGTCGATGGATCGTAGATAAACGGGATCATCGCGCGGATACCATCTTCCGCCAACATTGTTGCACGCGCCATTAGAGTGGTGATCACTTCAGCATCGGCCACCACCGCCTGACGACCACCGTGACTCGTGCAACCGAGAATCAGCGAACGCACTCGATCCGGATACTGAAGCGCGAACTCCTGCGCGATCATTCCTCCCATCGATACGCCAAACACGTGGGCGCGCTCAACTCCCGCTGCGTCCATCACGGCAGCGGCGTCCGCCGCCATAGTCGCAATAGGATAAGGGCCCGGCGGCACGTCGCTGCGACCGACGCCTCGGTTGTCGAAGCTGATCGTCCGATAGCGTTGCGAAACGACCGGCACCGTGCGATGCCACATATCGTGCGTGTAGCTGAGTCCCATGATGAGAAGCAGCGGATCACCATCTCCCTGCTCCTCCCAGTAAATCTTCACACCTGAGTTGTCGGCGTACGGCATCGTGTTTGATCTCTCCCTTCGTGCGCAGTCTAGTTCTTCGATCCCTTTGCTCCGATCGGGTCGCCCGGCGGAGTTGTCGGCGGGTTGGTCTGTTTTCGCGTGGCGTCGGGGCGCGCCAGGAAACGCTCGATGTCTTCGCGGGTCGCGATTCGATGCTCCGCCTTGATTCCCGCCGATGCCGCCAGCTTAAGCCACGCGCTAACTTCCCGGAGAGCTTGCGTCGCAACTGCACGAACCTGCGGCGAGGCGTCGGGGTTCGCAGCGAGTTCCATCAAGCGGCTGACCGCCAGGCTTTGAACAGCGCAGGCGATCTCAGCATGATATGCAACTCTTGGCGTCGGGACTTTCCACGTAGCGGCAATTATAGCATCGACCACTTCTTTGAAGTCGGGGTTCGCTTTGTTCCGAGAGTGAAACTCAATCAAGCGCGCGGCCCGATGAGGCTCTAGCAAGCCCGACACTGCCAGGTCAGCAGCAATCGTAGCTGCCGCAATTGGATCAAACGTCGGATCGGTTCGCTTGCTGAACAGCTCAGCAGTTCCCCCTTCGTAACCGAACGCTCGCGGAGGAATGAGTTCGAGTATGCGCGGTGGGATCGCCAATGCATCGACCTTGATAGTTTCAAGCACCGCGGCGAGCGCTTCACGTTGTCGGGCGGGCTCAACGATTTGTTGAACTGTCCCAGGATTGGCTCCTGAAGCCGTTTTCACGGCATACGTATAGTAGACTCCGCCTACGGATTTCACCGTCGCTTGAAGCTGATAGCGATGATGCAAGTAGAGAGGCAGCAGCTTTGCTTCGAGCACCGACAACGGCGTGCCGACGGGAATGTTGCCCAGGCCGAATTGCGAGAGCCCTATGCGGCGCACTTCCATCTCGTGTCGAAGCTCGGCTATTGGATCGGCGCCGTTGTCCCACAAGCTCGCAAGCGGATGCGCGGCGCCCGCCGGACGCGCGTCCGCGTCCGTGATGAACAGCATCCCGGCGGCGACGCCGTCTTCGATAATTCGCTCCAGCGCGCCCAGTTCGTTTTCCCCGGGCGCGAACTGTGAATACGCGTACTTGATCGCGAACTTGTCATAAGCGCCGATGCCTACGGCATACGCGTTCGAAAGATCGAGCTTACCGTTCTTGATCTCGACCGTCGGCGCAGGGTAATCCATCACCGAAGCCCGGCCGTAGGTGCTCGCCGCGAAGTTGTGCGCGAGCCCCAGCGTGTGACCTGTCTCGTGCGCGGACAACTGGCGAAGTCGAGCCAGCGCCATCGCGACTGAGTTTGTCGAAGGATCGAGGTCAGCGAGATAGTCCGGGTCGGGAGATGAACCGAGTTCGCATTCGCCTTCGCCATCGCTCTTGCCGTTCATGGCGAACAACGGTATCAGCCCGCTGCCAATCAAATAGTCCTGCCGATCGCGAAGCGAACCCAGCGTGACGTTCCCTTTGATAATCTCGCCTGTGCGCGGGTCAGTTACACCGCCACCATAAGACCAACCGCGAGTCGAGCGATGTACCCAGTTGATCATGTTGTAACGCAGATCCATCGGGTCGGCGTCTTCGGGCAGCACCTTCACTTGAAATGCGTTCTTGAAACCGGCTGCTTCGAAAGCCGCGTTCCACCACGAAGCCCCCTCGATGAGCGCGCTGCGAACCGGCTCAGGCGCGCCGTTGTCTACGTAATAGATGATCGGCTTCACCGGTTCAGAGATCGCAGCGGTCGGGTCTTTCTTCTGAAGACGATGGCGCGCAATCCAGCGCTTCTCGACCGGTTCATTGATCGGCGAAGCGAAGTCGTAAAACGTTATGCCGAACGAGCCGACTCGCGGATCGAGATTGCGGGGCTTGTAGTTGTTATCGGGCAGCTCTACGAGTGAGTGATGCTCGCGCACCGTGATCGACTGAGGCGAAGGGACGGTTTCGCGCACCATCGGTCCGGCTTCGCCGTCGGATGAAAACGTCAAAACGGTTTCGACTTCTGTGTTCTTCGGAAAGGCTTTCGTGCGCGGAAGGTAAAACGCGCTACGCAATTCATCCAATCGATACTGACCCTGTCGTGCTTGTCTCAGCCGGTCGATTACTCCGTGCGCATCGCGAAGGAAGAAGGCAGTCGCGTCGACGAGCACGCGGTCGCCGTCGGACGCTTCGACTTTGAAACCCCAGAGCACCGATTGCGCGAACGACTCTTGAACAGCACGGCGTTCGGCTGGATCGGTTGAGATCGCCCGGTAGCTATAGTTGGACTCGATCATCAATACCTTGGGGCCTATGCGCGAGAAGCTGACGACGTGTGAGCGTCCGAGTTGCCCGCGATCCAGACCGAGCGAATTCGAACCTACTCCGGTGGTGAGCGAAATCTGATAGAGAAACTCCTGATTGAAGCGCGAGACTTCCATCAGCATCTTGCCGTTGGCCGCGTCCCAATACAGAGGAACGTAGCCGTCAAGTTTCTGAAGGCCCGCGGTTCGCGCGCCAATCGATTTGTCCTGTGGCTTCTCTTGTGATCTTTCCTGCGCCGACGCAGGAAGCGCGAGCGCGACAACGAGTGCAATCATCAAACGTGTCATGGTTAATCCTTCTCTGCTAGTCCCTTGGCGAGCGAGCGTGAATGCTATTGTCGCGGAATGATCAAGTCAAGTTTGCGCGCAACCTTGCCGACGGCTGCTTTGCGATTCTGAGTCGTCGCGTGGTAGAACTTTTTGACTCCTCAAGCTCAATAAGAGAGGCCGAATGAATAACGAATCAGACATCTCGCGAGAAAGCGGGCCGCGCGGGCTTGGTCAGCTCAGAGCGCTGATCGTCTGCTTGCCAGGGACGCTTGCGGCTATTGCGAATGAAGTCGCGTCAGTAAAGCCGGCGCCTGATCGCTGGTCGGCGAAGGAAGAGTTGGGCCACTTGATCGATTCGGCCGCGAACAACCACCAACGTATCGTTCGCGCGCAACTCGAAGACAATTTGTCGCTTGCCGAATACGATGGCGAGCGCTGGGTCGAGTTGCACGCCTATCAGAATCACGAGTGGATAGACTTGATCGCGTTGTGGCGAGCCGGAAACTCGCAGCTCCTCGCCGCTGCGGAAGCGGCCCCGCAATCAGCCTGGTCGCACACGCTGGCGGTCGGCGGCTCCGAACCTATGACGCTCGGCTTCGTGCTTGATGATTACGTCACGCATATGTCTCATCATCTCCGCCATATTGGAATCGCAGTCGACGATATCTTAGCTAACGCCCGACCGGACGGAGCCTCGATCTATCCGGAGAAGGCCGCGCAGACTGATTATCCCATCAACGAGTTGATGCGGCGACGCTGGAGCCCGCGCCTGTTTGAGGAAGGCCGCGCAGTCGAAAAGGAAAAACTACTGACGATGTTGGAAGCTGCGCGCTGGGCGCCGTCGTGCTTTAACGATCAGCCGAGGTACTTTTTGGTGTTTGATGGTTCGGATGCGCGGGCGCTGGCGCGCGCGCGGGACTGCTTAGGTGAAGGCAACGCCTGGGCACGTGAGGCGCCGACGTTGATGCTGTCAGTAGCGCGGGACACTTTCGAAAGGAACGGCAAGCCGAATCGTTGGGCGCAGCATGACAGCGGACTCGCAACAGAGAACTTGTTGCTTGAAGCTGTCGAGTTGGGACTGGCGGCGCATCCGATGGCCGGCTACGACGCCGAGCGCGCGCAGAGCGAGTTTGGAATTCCTGGGGGATTTACCCCGATTGCGATGATCGCAATTGGATATCCCTATCGGGGCAAGCTTGAGGAGCTGGATGAAAAACGTCGAGCAAAAGAACTCGCGCCGCGCGAGCGAAAGCCAATCGGTGAGGTTGCGTTTTCAGGGCACTGGAGCGTTCCATACGATGGCAGTGCCCGTTGAACATCATCCGGCGCGGCTGCCGTTCGGCACTTCCTTTTCCGGGACTGCCAGCACCGGGGTCAGTCCGTCGGCGTAGCCGATATCGAAAAGCATTCCTTCTGAGACCTCGCCCATCATCTTTCTCGGTTCGAGGTTCACGACGAACAGTGCCTGTTTACCTTCTATCTCGTTTGGCTGTGCGCGCTCGTGCTTCATTCCGGCAAGGATCGTTCTTTTGTGATCGCCAAAATCAACCGTCAGCTTGACGAGCTTGTCTGACCCCCT
The DNA here is from genome assembly GCA_017883315.1 of Blastocatellia bacterium. Classification (GTDB taxonomy): domain Bacteria; phylum Acidobacteriota; class Blastocatellia; order UBA7656; family UBA7656; genus Onstottus_A. Next base: position 9,435 of record JADGNW010000331.1, read on the forward strand.
CACGTCTTCGACTCGTTCGATCGTCGCCACACGTACATCTATTCTTTCGAGCACGTCGATGGAGATTTCCGGCTTAATCGGCGCCGGACTTTTTGATTTGTCCATTCTCGTGATATTCAATCACGTCCGAGCTTCTTGCTCAATTTGTCTTTGATCCTGACTGCTTCATCGAAGCTCTTGTCCGCCTTCAGAGCGGGCGCCTCCAGTTTGAATGCATGCCAACCGGCCTTTGCCTCGGCCAGCGTAATCTTGAGCAGCCGGAAGTCTTCCTTCTCCGCTGCCACGTCCAGTTTCTTCTTTTCGGCTTCGCGGAGCATTTCAACTATCCAGGCGACCATGTAGTTGGTTCGCGCGACCGCGTCGAGGGTTGACTTCGCCTTCTTGACGATGTCGGGCCTTTGCGGCAACAACCCGTTCACGGTATTGTGGCAAAACGTACACAGCGACTCACCTTCCAAAGGTGCGCGCGCAACAGAAGACCCCATGTGACCGTGACAGTTTATGCAGCTCGGACCAAGTCCTGAGTTCTTTAGCCGCTGATAGTGCTCGCTCTCGATGAACGAATTGACGACCGCGCCATGGCACTTTCCGCAAGTCTGCGGTGCATTCATCTCGTGGAGCCTGCTGTTTCTGTTCGAGGGCGGAAACACGCCCGCGTGCGCCTTCGCCTGGTTGCGCGCAGCCGCGTCGCCGCCGTGACAGGTATCACAGGTGACACCGGCCCCGGCGTGAGATGACGCACGCCAATCGAGAAATCGATTGCTCATCTCAGCCGGCGTCGAAAGCCGGGAATGGCATCGAACGCAACCGTTCTCGCGCGCAGCGTCCTGCTCAGCCCGCGACGCGGATAAATCGGAGGCGGCGACGCTGCTCAATAACGCAATGAACAATACGCTTGCGAACAGCTTGGGCAACGGGCGCTTGACCGGGCTGCCGCAACTCAGTTGTATGAAAGGCCAACAGAGCATGACATTACTCCTTTCCTCCCTGGCGACTGGCGCTATCGATGCGATGCGGCTTTTTGACGCTCTGACGCGTAGTCCACGCTTTGCCAGGCGAACGTCGACCGGCGCCGTCTCTGATGACACGATTCCATTTGATATGGTATGGGGGGTTGATTTCTTAATCTATGACAGCCATCACCAGGGCGAGTGACTGCGGTCACGCCTCCTCTGAGTCCAAGCCAGAGAAGAGACGCTATCGTGAGCCACTTCTCGATACCGCCGCGCAGCGAATTAGTGTGGTAGAGATCACTTTAGGCGCTGGGAGAAGAAATCGAGCACGCGGCGCCACGCGTCTTTTGCGGCCGCCTCGTTGTAGACCGCGGCACGCGTGTCGTTGAAGAATGCGTGATCGGCGTCCGGGTAGATGTGCATTTCCGCTGTCTTGCCGAGCTCTGTCAATCGACGCTCCAGCTCATGGACAAGATCCGGTGTTACGAAACCATCACGCTCGGCGTACAGACCCAGCACGGGTGCCTGAAGGTTTGGCAGATCCGGCTTAACATTTGGATGACCTCCGTAGAAGACCACGCACGCGCCGACTTGCGAATTCTTGGTAGCGGTATACAGCGACAGAGCGCCGCCCATGCAAAAACCCACCGTGCCGACTTTCTCTCCTGTTGTCGCCTCGTGATCGAGCAGAAAAGTAATCGCCCCGCGCAGGTCCTTTTCGGCTTCATCGATTCGCAGGGCCATCATAAGCTTGCCTGCTTCATCGGGCGAGGTCGTGCTCTTGCCGTGATACAAATCCGGGGCGAGCGCGACCAAGCCTTCAGCGGCGAAGCGGTCACAAACATCTTTGATGTGCGGGACCAGGCCCCACCACTCCTGAATCACGATCACGCCCGGCCCTTTGCCCGCGTCCGGAATTGCAAGATAGCCGCTCGTCGTTCCTCCGTTGTTTGGAAACTCAACCATTTGTCCTGCCATAATGACCTCCCTGGTTTTTGTTTGAAGCAGTCGAGTTTAGTTCAACCGAGTTTGGTAGATCAACGTCACGTCAGCGACAGCCAGCTTTGGTGTAAGCCGTTTTACGCGAGTTCGCCTCGGCCGCTCGAGCGATACCCGTGAGGATGCCTGGTCCGCCAGTCCCAATCGCTGCGAATAATCGCCGCGAGGTCGGGATAGGCTGGCCGCCAACCGAGCAGGCTGTGCGCTCTTTCAGAATCAGCGACGAGCCGCGATGGGTCTCCAGCTCGCGGCGGCTCGATGCGGATCGGGATCGGTTTCTGTGTCACTTGTCGCGCGGCCTCGATAACTTCAAGGACCGAATTCCCATGGCCAGTGCCCAGATTGATGAACTCGGAGTTGCCTCCTGCTCGAAGATAATCGAGCGCCAGCATGTGTGCGTTTCCCAAATCGGCAACATGAACGTAGTCGCGGATCGCAGTACCGTCGGGAGTCGCATAGGTATCGCCAAACACCGAGACCGCTGCGAGTCGGCCTTGCGCGACAGACAAAACATTTGGGATGAGATGAGTCTCGGGCTCGTGGTCCTCCCCGAGTTTTTCGGTTGCGCCTGCCGCATTGAAATAGCGAAGCGCAACGAATTTCATTCCGTACGCCCCGCCGTAGCTCGCCAGTATTCGCTCCATAAAGAGCTTGGACCAGCCGTATGGATTTGCCGGCTGCTGAGGATGTTTCTCAGAGATCGGAATCTGTTTCGGTTCACCGTAGGTTGCACAGGTCGATGAGAACACCACGCTGCCGACGTTCGCCTCGAGCAAGGCTCCGAGCAACGCTATGCCTTGTTCGACGTTGTTCTCGAAATAGCGCTTCGGTTCGGCGACGGACTCGCCCACATAAGCGAGCGCAGCAAAATGAATGCAAGCTTCGACTCTGTGTTCGCGCGCGATGCGCGCAACCAATTGGCGGTCGCCGATGTTCCCTTCGTAGAACGGTATGTCGCTAGGAAGCGCCTCGCGGTGTCCTCGCGATAAGTCGTCGAGCACGACTACTTGTTGGCCGCGCTCGCGCAGCAACTCGACGGTCACACTGCCAATGTAACCAGCGCCACCGGTCACAAGAATCATCTACAGTTCCTCTCGCTGCTATAGGGTTGGGTGGTTCCGAGGCGGCGGTATTCTCAGCAATCGTTCAGGGCGAGCGTTCAGAGTACCGACTTTAGTCGGGCAGTTCTCAGCTTTGCTGGCAGACCCGGTACCGAAGTAACTACCCGACTAAAGTCGGTACTCTAAACGCTCGCTGCTGAACGCTCGCTCTGAACGATTGCTCTTTCAGGCTAAGATCCGCTCTTAGTGCTTTCCGCGCGAACTTCGGCGCCGGCCGTTGCCGGTTCCGCTCCAGGCGGCACGGCAGTCGTCGGCAGCGATTCGCCCGTGGGTATGAGCGTCTGCGGCAGAAGCTCTTCGATCCGCTCGACGAAGACTATCTCGAGATCACGCAGCGCTTCTTCAGGAATGTCCTTCAAATCAGGCTCGTTCTTCTTCGGTAAGACAACTCGCTTCATTCCCGAGCGGCGCGCCGCAAGCACCTTGCCTTTTATGCCGCCAACCGGAAGCACAAGTCCGCTGAGCGTGATCTCTCCGGTCATCGCCGTGTCGCTGCGAACCGGTCGTCCCGAGCACAGCGACGCAAGCGCAGTAACGATTGCGACACCCGCCGATGGCCCATCCTTAGGAGTCGCGCCCGCGGGCACGTGCACGTGAACTCCGCTATTCTCGAACTTATCGGCGCAGTCCATTCCCAATTCGCCCGAGTGCGACCATAGATAGCTCAGCGCGGCCTTCGCCGACTCCTGCATTACTTCTCCGAGCTGGCCTGTCAGCGTGAGCCCCTTGGAACCGGGCAGCAGCGTTGCCTCGATGAACAAAACCTCGCCGCCCATCTCTGTAACCGCCAAGCCAGTCGCGACTCCCGGTGGCAGCGTCTGCCGGGCCATCTCGTGAAAGAACATCTCGTGACCGAGATAGTCTTCCAGGTCTGTCGGCGTCACGGTGAACACGTCGCCTTTCTCTTGAGCGACCTTGAGTGCGACCTTGCGTGCAACGCTTCCAATGGTCCGTTCGAGCTGCCGCACGCCGGCCTCGCGTGTGAATCGGCTGATGATTCCCTGGAGCGCTTCGTCGGTGAACTGAAGCTGCTCTTCGTTCAGCCCGGCTTCTTTGATTTGCCGGGGAATCAAATACTGCTTGGCGATGTGAAGCTTCTCTTCTTCGGTGTATCCGGAGAGCGCGATCACTTCCATGCGATCGCGCAGCGCCGGCGGGACCGGCCCAAGAGTGTTCGCGGTTGCAATGAAAAATACTTTCGACAGATCGAACGGCAAATCCAGATAGTGATCCCTGAACGAAAAGTTCTGAGCCGGGTCCAGGACCTCCAGCAAAGCCGAAGCCGGATCGCCGCGGAAATCCATGCCGAGCTTGTCGACTTCGTCCAGCATCATCACCGGATTGTTCACGTTGGCGCGGCGCAGCGCTTGAATGATGCGGCCGGGCATCGAGCCGATATAGGTTCGCCGATGCCCGCGAAGCTCAGCCTCGTCGCGCATGCCGCCAAGGGACATTCGCTCAAACTTGCGCCCCATCGACCTTGCAATCGACTGACCGAGACTGGTCTTGCCGACGCCGGGCGGGCCGACGAAGCACAAAATCGGCGCCTTCGTTTTCGGATTCAGCTTGATCACCGCAAGGTGCTCGAGGATTCGCTGCTTTATATCTTTAAGATCGTAGTGATCTTCGTCGAGCACTTCCTGGGCCTTATTCAGATCCAAGCTGTCTTCCGTCGATTTTCTCCAGGGCAGATCCAGTATCCACTCGAGATAAGTTCTGATGACGTGATAGTCAGGCGCGGCGGACGGCAGCCGCTCGAGCCGCTTGAGCTCACGGTCCGCTTCGGTGCGAACCTCATCGGGGAGATCCGCTTTCTCGATTCTCTCGCGAAGAAGCTGCGCTTCGGCTTGCTCGGGCTCGGTCTCGCCAAGCTCCTTCTGAATCTGCTTCATCTGCTCGCGCAGGATGTAATCTCGCTGAGCTTTGCCAAGCTCTTCCTGGGCCTGGTTCGATATCTTGCTTCTGATCTCCAACACCTCGACTTCGCGCGAGAGGTAGGTGTGCATCAGGTGAAGCAGTTCGCTTTCGGTGTTTGCTTCGAGCAGCGCTTGTTCCTGAGCGATCTCCAAATCCAGCACCGAGCCAAGAAAATAAGCGAGCCGGATTGCATCGTCCGACTGAACGATGATGTTCCGAATTTCCGGCGGAACATTGGGCAAGAGGCCGAGCGCTTTTTGAACCAGCACCTGGATGTTTCTTTGAAGCGCTTCTACCTCCGGCGTTTTCTCGCGCACCGGTTCGGGCAGGACTTCGACGCGAGCTTTCATGTGGGGCGTCTGCCCTGTGAATTCGATTATGCGAAAGCGCTCCTGGCCTTGCACGATCAGGTGTAGGGCTTCATCGCCCGGAGAACGCATCATCCGGTTTATGACCACGACGGTGCCGAACGCGTGTAGCTTTTCAGGCGTCGGTTCGTTCTCGCCGTCTTCGCGCTGGGCCACGACGCCGAGCAGTTTCTCCTCAGTCGACAGCGCGGCTTCTGCTGCCGCCAGCGACATCGGACGCCCCACCGTCAGCGGCGTGATGCTCGACGGAAAAATCACGATGTTCCTAAGCGGTAATACCGGCAACTCTAAAATTTTATTCTCGCTCATCTTGTTCCCCTAAGATCAGTGCTATTGGTCAGCGGTCAAAGAAAACGAATACGAACTGCTGACCTTCTTCTCAACCACAATTCAAATGCAATATCAACCAACCGTCCTTGCTCTCGCATTGAATCTCAGCGGTGGACAACTCACAGGGGATCTTCAATACGCGCTCGAAGCGGCTGTAGGTTATCTCGAGCTGGTGATAACTCCAGCCCTCGGTGATGACGGTGTCGCGCCGGACCCCGCGCACGATTAGCTTGTTGTCGGCTATCAGTATCTCCACGTCTTCCGGTTTGACCCCGGCGAGATCGAACTTGATCTTCCACCCGGCAGGGCATCGATAGATATCGACCGCCGGTTGCCACAACGGCCCGCTTGAACGGCGATATTCGCTGGTCAGCCGCTCGATGAAAACCCTCTTGCTTCTTGACATCGTAGCCTTACTCCACTGGTAGCATGAACCTCAAACTAAGTTGGCCATTGAATGAAGCCTATGTTACCTGCTTGATGCCGCCCGGCAATCCGGCAGTTTCAACCAGTTCGATCTTCGGCGCTAGTTCGCGTGAGGTTAATACGCTATCGACGATTCCATATTCGACGGCCTGGTTAGGGCTCAGGATGAAGTCCCGCTCGACGTCGCGGTCCGTTTTTTCGAACGTTTGCCCGGTTAAGTCCGAAAGGAGTTTTGACAGCAAGTTTCGGGTGCGCAGCAACTCTTCGGCGTAGATCTTCACATCGGTCGCCTGACCCGCAATGCCCTCCACTGAGGGCTGGTGAATCAAGATTCTGGAATTCGGAAGCGAGTAGCGTTTCCCTTTGGTGCCCGCTGCGAGGAGTAGTGCGGCCATTGAAGCCGCCTGTCCCATGCAAATTGTGATTATCTCGGGCTTGATGAATTGCATCGTGTCGTATATCGCCAACCCGGCCGTAATCGACCCTCCCGGGCTGTTGATGTAAATCGAAATCTCACGGTCGGGATCTTCCGATTCCAGATAGAGCAATTCGGCGACGACGACGTTCGCCACGGCATCGTGGATCTCGGTTCCAAGAAAAATAATGTGCTCTTTCAGCAGCCGGGAGTAAATGTCGTAGTGACGTTCTCCTCTGCCAGTTGTCTCAACGACTGTCGGTATTAGATAGTTGGTCATTTTACTATTGGTCATAGGTCGTATTGGTCATATAGGTCATATATTCGTCTGACCAATTCAGAATCTCAGCACTGCGCCGACGCCTGCTTCCCCGAGCTGCGCGGCTGCCTCGCCGGAAACCAGTTGCACTTTGCCGCCCATATCGAGCACGCGACGCGAAGCGCGGTTGATCAAATCGGGCGCGGCTTCAAGTTTCTCGCCGCAGAACGCGCACTTCTCATCACCATCCGAGACTAACACGTGGCACGAGCTGCATTCCTTTCCGGCAACTCTGAAATCTCGGGCGATCACCATTTTGTAAACTCGGCCTTGCTGGATTGCATTCAAAGTATCCAGCACTCCGAGCACGGCTCGTTCACCTTTCATCGCCGCGGTGATCAAGGCGTCAACAAGCTTTGCTTCGTCCTGGTGCTCGGCTTTCTCTTGCACAGCCCTCAATTCGGCTACCAGCCGATCGTGACCGGCGTCTACCGGCGTCGTAACTGTGCCGATGATCATTTGCTGGATGCGCTTCGGAAGCGTGCTGATAAACACAGACGTTGCTTCCACTGGCCCCCCTATTACGATCCTGCTCAGCTTCAGACGATCGATGGCTAACGCCAGTTCGTCTGCCACGCGCTTCGCATGCCATTGCACGTGCTTGGTGTGATCGCGGTCCATCTGTCCTTGCGACCAGATATGATCGGTGCCGGTGGTCGCATGTTTGTTAGGCACATCGGACAGGATTTCGGCCTGCTGTTCAATCCCGGCGGCGTCGGCCGCCAGTATCCTTGCACGGTGCTTGTCAATCAGCACCACGCCGAAGCGATCGGTCTCCTCAATCACTTCGAGCAAGGGTCGGACCCATGGCTCCGGCGACCACCGCACGCCGGTCGGGAGTTCGACTTGAAGATCGCGCTGCCACCAGAAATCCTGCTTCGAGTCACTGAAGACAACCAGCGCTTTTCCCTTCGGCACGTAACCCGTTAGGAATTGCCTGATGTGCTGGCACTCGACATCGAACCTCTTCTTGCTTCCCTCGTTCGAGTTCTGGCTCTCGGCGACTTGCCGAAACAAGCCTTCGACGTTTGTCTCGAATCCGCGATTCAGGTTCGCGGCGTTCGATTGGTCTATGTTCACGTAGAGGCTAAGAATTAATGAATCAGGACCAGACATATAGTGCTGCAACTGGCGTAAGTCATCATGCGAGATCATGCCCTTCCTCCTTGTCTTCGCCAACTCTCACCAAGGCTTTTGGTTGCGCCCGGGGATTAGTGCGCCGGAGATTCTAGAATTGAGGTTGCCGGCGGTGTTCACCCTCCGGGAAGATTTCTTCCCGAGAGATACTTCTGCCATCATCGAGGTCGGCGTCGGGGTCGTCCTCGGCCAGAAGAAAGAATTCACTAGCGCCTTCGCTGCCGAGCCCGCTCCCGATCCTATTGCTCATGGAGCGAGTCAAACGTGTGGGCAAGAAAGTCATCAACTCCGGGTTGCGCTCCTTGTAACGTTCCAGCGCCTCCTCACTCGACCAAACGGGTACGCCCAGCCGCCCGCCTATCTTCTCAGTGAAAAGGTCACCGTTCGCGCGCCGCATGACGAACATCTCGCTCATACGATTTGACCTCCGTTTTGAAATTCATGATAGCACGGAATCGCGGTTCCTCCGTAGCAGTTCGCGGTCTGCAACGGCAAACTACCGGTTCGGACCTAATGCGTTGCCTCTGCTTCAGCGGCTAGCTGAACAGGCGAAAACACTATCGCGCCTCCGGAAATGTCAGCGCGCAACAAGGAGTTGTCCTTGATGTCACCCTTTAGTATCAGCCTCGAAAGCGGCGTCTCAATCTCGCGCTGTATCGCGCGCTTCAAAGGTCTGGCGCCATAGACCGGATCGTAGCCCGCTAGCGCCAGATGCGTCTTCGCCTCATCGGTCAGCTCGAGCGTGATCCGGCGCTCAGCAAGCCGCGTCCGCAGCCGATCGAGTTGTATGTCGACGATCTTTTTAAGGTCTTCCTCTGTCAGGGAGTGGAACACAATGATCTCGTCCACTCGATTCAGAAACTCGGGTCTGAAGTGATGCCGCAGCGCGTCAAGTACGCCTTCCTTCATTCGCTCGTACTGATCGCCTTCCATCTGTCCGTGATACTCCAGGATCATGTGGCTGCCAATGTTGCTGGTCATGATGACAATCGTGTTCTTGAAGTTCACGACTCGGCCCTGGCCGTC
>JADGNW010000332.1 GCA_017883315.1 Blastocatellia bacterium
GCCCTGTTCGAATCGAGGTCGAAGGCTTCAGGCCAATCCACAGCGAGGTCTTGTTTCTGGATATGAAGCCGGCCAACGGCGCCTACGAACCGCTAATTGGGTATATAGTTTTGGAACAGTGTCAGGCTGCAATCGACATGATAGGTCACCGCCTCATCCCCGGCAAAGCCGTCGACGCTAAGTAAGCAAATGCTCAAGTCTGAACGCACACGGAATACCCGCAATCACAGTAAAGACACCCGCCGTTGTGACGGAGACTTGCCCCACACTCCGGACAGATGTTCTTAGCCAAAAGCTGATTCTCCGGCCGCTCCATTTCTGCGTGACCCGCCGACGCCAGAGTCAGCGGTTCAGTCATATCTTCCAACTCAGTGCTCAGCACCTGTTTCTCACGCGAGCCGTCTCGATAAACGGTAATCCCTTTGCAGCCAAGCTCGTGAGCTAACAGGTAAGCGCGCTTCACGTCTTCAACCGTAGCGCTCGCCGGAAAGTTGATTGTCTTTGAAACCGCCGCGTCGATGTGGTTCTGAAATGCAGCTTGCATCCGCACGTGCCATTCGGGAGCGATCTCGTGCGTGGTCACGAACACACGCCTTGCTTCACCCGGCACTTCGCGAAGTTCGTGCAATGAGCCTTTTTCCGCTACGCGTTTCATCAAGTCTTCGCTGTAGAAGCCATGCTTGCGCGCATAGCTTTCAAACAGCGGATGCACAAACTTCATCCGCTCCGATTCAAAAGAAATCCGCCGGTGGACGATCGAGTAAACCGGCTCGATGCCGCTTGAGCAATTCGCGATCAAGCTGATTGTTCCTGTTGGCGCCACCGTGGTAACAGTAGCGTTGCGGCGCGCCAGAGAGCGCAGGCCCTGTGAGCGCAGGCTTCCAGCCTGCTGGTGGCCGTCCTTCATGTACATGCTCTCCTGAAACCAGCGCGGGAATGGTCCTCTTTGCTCCGCCATCTCAACTGAGGCATTCATCGCTTCACGTGAGATAACACTCATCACTTCTTCACCAAGCCTGATCGCCTCTTCCGAGTCATACGGAACACTGAGCAGGATCAGCAAGTCAGCCCACCCCATCACACCAAGCCCGATCTTCCGATTCAGCTTCGTGATGTTGGCGATCGCCGGTATCGGGTACTCGCTTACGTCGATTATGTTGTCGAGGAAATGAACCGCAAGCTTGACGACCTTCTTGAGCCGGTCATAATCAACAGCGCCCTCGCGATGAAACTTCGCCAGGTTGATCGAACCCAGCACACACGACTCATAAGGCAGCAGCGGTTGTTCACCGCACGGGTTAGTGCTTTCGATTTCCCCGAGCTCGGGCGTTGGGTTATCGCGATTGATTCGATCGATGAAGATGACGCCCGGCTCACCGTTGCGCCACGCGGACTCGACTATTCGATTCAGAACCTCGCGAGCATCCAACTGACCGGCGACTTCGCGAGTGCGTGGATTGATCAAGTCATAGGCTACGCCGGCGTCGACTTTCTTCATGAATTCGTCGGTTACGGCTACCGAAATGTTGAAGGTGTTTAGCTCGAGTGGATTCGTCTTAGCCGCGATGAATTCTTCGATGTCGGGATGATCGACGCGAAGGATGGCCATGTTCGCGCCGGCTCGTTTACCGCCGAGCTTGGTGACTTCGGTGGCGTAGTTGTACAGCCGCATGAACGAAACCGGACCGCTTGAAACGCCATGCGTCGACTCGATGGTGTCTTCCTTGGGGCGCAGTCGCGAGAAGGAGAACCCTGTGCCGCCCCCGCTCTTCTGAATCAGCGCAGTGTCTCGCAGCGTGTCGAAGATGCCTTCCATCGAATCTTCAACCGGTAGAACAAAGCAAGCCGAAAGCTGAGCGAGGTTGCGTCCCGCGTTCATCAATGTCGGCGAGTTGGGCAAGAATTCGAGGCCGGCCATTATCTCAAAGAAGGCTTCTTCAGCAGCGGCGGCGTCAGCCGGTGTACCGTGTTGCAGATCGGCCTCGGAGACGCTGCGGGCTACACGCCGAAACATGTCGTCGGGAGTCTCAGCGACACTACCGTGACGTTCACGGGCGAGGATGCGCTTTTGGAGAACTCGAAGCGCGTTTTCTGTTAGATCGCCTTTCACTTCTATGCGGAACCCTGACGGCACTTCAAGTAAAGCTCAAGTACCGGAACCAGCACGGCTCTCATTTCCTCAAGATATTTTACGCCAATGTCGTCCTGGTCATACATCTTGTTAGCGTATTCTGTCAGATCGACCGGGCGAAGCGTCGCGGTGAGAATGCCGTCCTTCTCGTCGTCGATCTTCAATTCTTCGGGCGACACGGCAAACAGCTTTGAGTCCACGTGCAAGACGCCTAACTTGGTTTGCTCCGGCTGGCCGAGATGGCTTGCAACCGGAACCACAATGTAGGAGAGGTAGTCGATTTCATCCAGGCCGCGCATCTGCTCGGAGTCTGCCGGACATAATCCCTGCGGGTGGGAAGTGGTCCGGAATCGTCTGTACTTGTCTCGATCCATCACTATCGTGTTAAGAACCTCCAGAGCGAGGCCGGTAACGCTACCGAATAGCGGAAAGGACTGCGTGTAAGCGGCGGCGGCATCTATGAACTCGAGATTATCTTGCCATTTCAAAGATACTGCGCTGCGAAACATCTTTTCCGTTAGCGGTTCATTGTCGTCGATCTTTCTGAAGACGATCTTCATGGGAGTAGTGGCTGAAACCTGCTCGTCGACTGCGGCGGGTGTGACATTCGGCGGTTTCGGCGCATCAGCGGGCGGCGGTTTCGGCGCACCAGCGGTTGGTGGTTGTGGCGCATCAGCGGGCGGCGGTTGTGGTGCACCAGCGGGTGGTGGTTGTGGTGCACCAGCAGGCGGTTTTGGTGCAACCGCAGCAGGCTCGGACCCCTGCTTTCTCTTACACTCGATTGCGATTAGCTCGTAATAGCACATCGTGCCCTTCTTCTCCTGCCGACTCTGCTCCCGTTTGTTCGCGAATTCGCGTCGGACCCGCTTCTCATACTCCAGGACGGTTGTGATCAGCAGACGCTTCGCGTAGTCGGGATCGTCTTCGAAGTTCTTGAGAAACTGCTTATCAACTGTCTCGGCTTTGTCGCTCCCGTATAAGAAGCTAAGCACAGCGCGACTTTCAACAGTGCGCTTATTGCTGTAGTAGGCGAGCAGTCTTGCGCAAAGTATTACGTTCACCGCCGCCGAGATGGCAAATCCCAGGAAATACGCAGCGAAGGCTTGGCTCGCGTCCACGGCGATTGTCTTTCCCAAAAGCGGCGGGATAGCTGCGCCGCCCAATGCGGTAGCCACGCTCTTCATGAAATCATCTTGTGCTTTGTTCCATACGCGAACGACGAAAACCGCCATGATCACCCCAAACAAGAAAAGGCCCGCAAAGATCACCTCGCTGAGCCCGCCTAGATTCTTGTACTGTAACCATTGACCTGTAATGCCTCGTCTCGCGTCCGACGCGAGATCTCCAATGCCTTCCCCCCAATGATAGGCGAGCACTCCGAGCGCGGAGCCCAGCAAGAAGAGGCCAATAACTCCCCATGACCCAAAGCCGGGACGCTCCACCTCTTGAAGCAAGATGGCAAAAGCACATGCCAGGACCAGCAAGACAACGCAGACCAGGAGAATCTGGACAGCGGTGCTTTCCTTCATCAAATCGCTTAAGAGCACAAGCAGGGTTATTGCGAATCCCAATGAAAGGCTGCCGACCTTTGTTATCCCGACAGTCTTCATGGAGGACTCAAACAGGCTCACTTTCCTTCGCTTACGGGTGGCCGCGCGCTCGTTAGGCATGATGCTCCTCCTTTTCCTTGGAAACCGTGATCGAGCTAAATGAATTCGGAAGACTCAACCGTTGATGGCTTAGCTAAGCAAACTCCTCAACCGGGTCAGGTTATGCTCAAGCTTGCCGACTATCAGACTTTGCCCCTTGAGTTCGCCAACGGCTGCCTCTACCATTCGTATCGCTTTGGGCAACGACAGGTCGTTGCCGAGATTGTCGAATCGAGGAATTCCTTTCCTCGTCGCGATGGCATATTCAAGCGTGCAGCCGTTGCTGTATTGCCAGTTCTCATTAAAGTACACTTGGTAAATCTTCTTGATGATTACCCACTCCCAGAGGTACAGGTAGTGCTGCTGATCAAACCCGCGCGCGAAGAAGGGGCCGGGGTTGATTAGATTTGTTACGCCACGTTCGCGGAGTTTTTCCGTGAACCCCAAGCCTCGAGCAACGTTGGCTTGAATCAGTTCGGTCTTGAGCTCCTTATGCTTTTCTTCGCCCACCTGTTGTTTCAATTCCTCGTCCGAGCGGACCCTGTGCGAGAGGAGGAAGTCGAAGTAGAACCGCTTGCCCGTCGTGATGTCGCTGCTAACATAGGTTCCGGCGTCATCCGGAAGCATGCAATCCAATGCCGACATCACCATCTCAATCTCGTCGATTACTCTGCGATTCTGAAACTCGGGCACTTCAAAAGCGTCCGTCGTGCCGAAATAGAGCTCAGCCATTCAACTCCTCCACGGTAGTAAGAGATCCGTTCAGGGCATCACGAGTTGTAAGTATGAGCGGCCTTCCTAATGCAGGCCAGCCTAGAATACTGTAAGCGATGTTCTATATCAAGCCGGCGTTCCCATTGGGCGACTGATGTCACAGATGGGGCATTTAAGGGTCTTACGACGACAACGCCTCAACATGCGTCCTCACCGTCTCTCCAAGCGTGTCCAGATTGTAGCCGCCTTCCAATACCGAGATTACCCGTCCTGATCCATTGCGTTCGGCAATGTCCATTACTCGTTTGGTCATCTCGGCGAAGTCGTCGTCTTCGAGCATCAGCCCGCCGAGCGGATCTCCGCGCCGCGAGTCGAACCCCGCTGAAATGATTATCAAATCGGGCGGGAATACTTTTTCAATTGACTTGAGCGCTTCGAGGAATGCCTCGCTATGAGCATCAGCCGATGTTCCTTCAGCGAGCGGGATGTTGAGAGTCGTTCCTTCGCCCTTGTCCAGTCCTCGCTCGTTGGCCGCTCCTGTTCCCGGATAATAGGGATACTGATGGGTCGAAAAATAAAAGACCGACGGGTCGCGATAGAAGATCTCTTGAGTCCCGTTGCCGTGATGAACATCCCAGTCGATTATCAGCACGCGGTCGGCGCCGTAGTGAACTTGCGCGTAGCGAGCAGCTATCGCGACGTTGTTGAAGAGGCAGAAGCCCATCGCTCGATTCGAAGTAGCGTGATGCCCCGGCGGTCGGACCATCGCGATCGCATTGCCAGCGTCGCTGTTGAAGACTTGATCGACCGCGATTGTCGCTGCGCCCGCCGCCAGTCTCGCAACTTCGAATGACTTTGGGCAAATTGCCGTGTCGAGATCGACGAATGGAACGCCTCGTTCGCAGAGGCTTCGAATCTGCTCGATCAAACGAAAGCTGTGACACCGCATTATGTCTTCGTCAGACACCGGTCTGGGCGAGACATTTTTGAGTTTGGTCCAGAGACGCTCATCTTGCTGAAGAGCCGACATTATTACTCTGAGCCGCTCTGGATTCTCTGGATGGTGTCGCGTTTCGTGTTCCAAAAAAGCGGGGTCATAGACCAGGGCCGTCGTCATGTCAGGGATTATAGATGCGCCGGGGGCTGGGGGCTAGGTGGAAGGTCGAGAATCGAGGATCGAAGATGGAGGATCGAGCCTGTTTTCTATCCTCTATCCTCTATCCTCAACCCCTTTCATTCGTACCGCAGCGCGATCATAGGATCAACCTTGGTTGCGCGGCGCGCAGGTATGAAGCTCGCTATCAGCGCAACCGTAGTCAGCAGCAACGAGATGCCGGCGAAGGTTAGCGGGTCGTGCGTGCCAACTCCAAACAGCAGGCTTGCCATTACCTGGCTTGCGGCGAAGGCTCCAACCAGCCCGATGCCCACGCCGATCAACGTCATCACCATTCCTTGCCGCACCACAAGCGCGAGCACATCCCTCTGTTGGGCCCCCAGAGCCATTCTTATGCCAACCTCGTGCGTGCGCTGCGTCACCGCGTAAGACATCACGCCGTAGATTCCTACCGCCGCCAGCAGCAACGCAACTGCCGCGAAGATGCCTAGCAGAAACATCGAGAATCGCTTCTGCGATGTTGAGTTCGAGACCATCTGTTCGAGCGTCGTCACCCTGTAGATCGGTTGATCCTTGTCGATCGAATCGAGAGTACCGCGGATTGCCGCGACCATCCCCTTCTGCTCGGAAGCCGTTCGCACGACCAGATACAGATCAGCTTGAGGGCTTTGGGTCTGGGGAAAGTAGTACTGCACCTTCGATTTGCCATCCAACCCGTACTGCTTGACGTGGCCGACGACGCCGACGATTTCGCGCCAGTGCCGCTGACCCCTCGGCCCATCGAAGAAGGCGGCTATGCGCTTGCCGATCGGATCCTGATCGGGCCAGTACTGCTCGGCGAGCGTTTGATCGATGATCGCTACCGGAAGAGAGTCTTTCGAATCGGCGTCAGTGAAGTGGCGTCCTCTCAATAACGGGATGCCCATCGCCGCGAAGTAATCCGGTGTGATCATATGCGGGTCGCCGTGCGGGCTCGGGTCGTCCGGCCCAACCTGCAGATTCTCGACCGCAAATGAAGCGTTCCAGCCGTCGTTGCTCATCGGAAGATTGTTGCCCACTGCGGCGGACTGCACGCCGGGCAACGCGCCGACTCGCTGCACGAGTTGCTCGAAGAAAGATGCGATCTGTGGTTTCTCAGCGTACTTCGAACGCGGCAAAGAGAGCTGCATCGTCAGGACGTTTGCAGGATTGAATCCCGGACTCACTTGCTGCAGCCGCAAGAAGCTTCTGATCAGCAGACCTGCGCCGACCAGCAACACCATCGCAATAGCCACCTCGGCAACTACCAGCGAGGCGCGAACAAAATTACGCTGGCGGCCCTCGGTATCGCCTCGCCCGCCCTCTTTTAGAGATTCATTGAGATCGGGCTTCGAGGCGTGAAGGGCCGGCACGAGTCCAAACACGATTCCAGTCAGCATCGACACTGCAAAGGTGAAACCTAGCACCGGGGTGCTGATGCTTATGTCCTTCCACCCAACGATGAAGCCAGTGATGTCCTCGGGGACGCCGAGAGCCAGGAGCCGTATTCCAACAAACGCGAGCAGCAGCCCAAAGGCCCCGCCCAGCGCCGCAAGCAAAACGCTTTCCGTCAGCAACTGCCGGACTATTCTCGAGCGGCTCGCTCCGAGCGCGGTTCGAACCGCGATTTCTTTATGGCGCGCGGAGGCGCGAGCCAGCAGGAGATTGGCGACGTTCGCACAAGCGATCAACAAAACACAGCCCACAGCCCCTAGTAAGATGAAGAGCGCGGTTCGAAAGCTTCCGACCAGTTGTTCTCTGAGCGGCACGACCGTGATGCCCCAGTTTGGACCGTAGAACTCCGGGCGCAATTGATCGGCCAGGTTGTTCATCTCGGCGGCCGCCTGCCCGAATGCGACGCCGGATTTGATCCGCGCGACGCAGATGAGGTTTTCATTACCGTGATTGGTTGCGGCGAGTTGCTCCGAGGTGAACGCTATAGGAGTGAACAAGTCGACTTCGGCCATGAAGACAAAGCCTTTGGGCATGATGCCGACGACATCGTAGCTGGTCCCATCAAGCGTGATGGTTTGGCCTACGAGTCCCAGGTCGCCGCCGAATCGCCGCTGCCACAAACCGTAGCTCAACACGACCACGCGATTCTTGCCGGGCTGATCCTCTTCGGGCAGGAAACTGCGCCCGCTGACCGGCTGCACTCCAAGCGTCGCGAACAAATTGTGGGAGACGCGCGCGCCTTGAAGCCGTTCTGGTTCGCCGACACCGGTGAGGTTAACGCTCCATTCGGTTGCCGTGGCGACCTCGTCGAACGAACTGGTCATATCCCGATACTCGACATAGCTCGGCGCGGAGACCGATGCCTGATCGAGGTTCAATTGAGGATAGGTGTGCCAGATCAAAACCAGCCGCTCGGCATCTTTGTAGGGAAGCGGCTTTAGCAGCAGCGTGTTGACCACACTGAAGATGGCGGTGTTAGCTCCGATACCCAGCGCAAGCGCGATCACTGCGACGGCGGTGAAGCCGGGAGTCTTGCGCATCGTTCGAATGGCGTAGCGAATATCGTGTAGGAAGGTGTCCATTAGGATCTCCAGGTTCAGGGTTCAGGGTTCCGGGTGCTGCGCTCTCGGCTTCTCGAAACCTGAACCGCGAAACCTGAACCACGAACCCTGAACCACGAACCCGGAACCCTGAACTCATTCGTATCTCAACGCCACCATCGGGTCCACCCGCGTCGCCCGGAGCGCGGGCACGAAACAGGCTACCAGAGCCACTCCTGTCAGCATCAATGCGATGACGACAAACGTGAGCGGGTCGGTTGGGCTAACTCCGTAGAGCAAGGTTGCTATCAATCGAGTCAGCCCCAGAGCCGCTGCCACTCCGACGCCTACACCGGCGAGCGCAAGCGACATCCCGTTTCTCAGCACTAGACTCAAGACGCTTGATCTCGATGCGCCCAACGCCATGCGAATGCCTATTTCGTGAGTTTGCTGGCTGACCGAATACGCAATCACCCCATACAGACCGATCGCGGCCATGACCAGCGCGACCCCGGCAAAGATCGTCATCAGGATCATGTTGAACTTCGACGATGCCATGGACTCGTCAACGACCTGCTCCATCGTTCTGACTCTGGTGACTGGCGCATCGTGGGTCACTTCACCGATTGCGTTGCGAACCGAACTGGTCAGAGCTGCAGGGTCAGCGTCCGCGCGAACCACCAGAGTCGCTTCCTGACCGAGCGACAGTTGAGAGAACGAGAAATAGATTTCAGCAGAAGCCTGACGGTCCAATCCCCACTGTTTCGCGTCTCCGACCACACCGACTACTTCGTGAAGCTGCCAATCCAGCGCTTGCACGCGTTTGCCGATCGGGTCCTCGTCGCCGATAAAAGATTTAGCGAATGTTTCGTTGACCAGCACATACTCGGGCTTTTTCGAGAGGTCCGCCTCGCTGAGCGTGCGGCCTCGGATCACCGGTATGCCGATCGCTTCGAAGTAGCCGGGAGTGACTAAGCAAAACTCGGCGACTGGTTCTTCTCCCCGATTGAAGGGAGGTTTGCCCTCGACTCTGAAGTCTCCGTTCGCCCCGCCTCGCCCAGTGACCGGTAATGCGTTGATCGCGCCCACCGCGCGAACGCCTGGAATCTCGGCGATTTTGCGTCGCGCCTCCGCCAGAAAACTGGAGGCCTGCTGAACGGCGGCATTCTGCGAATCGGCGCCGCGAGCCGGCGGCGTGTAGGGAAACGAAACGTCGGCCGCGAGCGATTTGGTCGGATCAAAACCCGGACTGACTTCGGTGAGCCGCTTGATGCTTTCGATTAGAAGCCCGGCGCTTATGAGCAGGACCAATGAGAGCGCAATCTCGACGACGACCAACCCGCGCCGCAGCAGCGTTCGTTGTCCCTCCGAGCTTCCGCGCGAACCTTCCTTGAGCGCTTCATTGAGATCCGGTTTCGATACCTGCAGCGCCGGTATCAGTCCGAAGATCACTCCGGTGAGCAAAGATACTCCGAATGTGAAACCGAGGACCCAGCGGTCCACGCTCACTTCGTTGATGCGCGGAAGCCCGGCGGGTGCGAGCCTGATCAGCAGGCCGATTCCTACGATTGAAAACACGACGCCAAGCGCGCCGCCAATCAGCGCAAGCACCAGGCTCTCGGTCAGCAACTGCCTCACTATTCGCATCCGGTTCGCGCCAAGCGCTGTGCGAATGGCGAACTCGCGTGCGCGGGCGGCGGCGCGCGCCAGTGAGAGGTTAGCTACATTGGCGCACGCGATCAGCAGCACGAAGCCCACGGTTCCCAGCAGAATGAGGAGAACACTGCGAAGGTTTCTGACCTGCTCTTCGAGCAACGGCACGATCTGGACTGTAAGATTAGTATCGTTTTCGGGATACTTCTGAGCGAGGGCCGACGTGATCTGATTCATCTGCGCCTCGGCTTGAGCTACGGACGTGCCGTCCTTGAGGCGCGCGATAACCTTGAGATAATTACTTCCGCGAGTGGACTTTTGTTCAGCTAGCGTCGCGGGCTTCCAAAGGTCGACGCGCCGCGGGAATTCAAAACCGGACGGCGCGATACCGATCACGGTGTACGAGTCCCCGTTGAGCGCCAAATTCTGTCCGACAATGTCCATCTGGCCGCCGAAACGGCGCTGCCATAGCCCGAAGCTGATCACAGCCACACGGCTTGCGCCCGGCTCATCGTCGGCGGCGCTGATCAAGCGTCCGGCCGCAGGCGACACGTCGAATAGATCGAAGAAATTTCCGGTTGCGCGCGCCGCTACGATTCGTTCGGCCTGATCGCCGCCCGTCAGATTGAGGGTTTGATAGTCATAGGCCCCGATGCCCGCGAACACCTCTTGTTTGTCTCGCCACTCAAAGAAGTCAGGCCGAGAGATCGGTCCGCGTTCGATGGGAGGCTGCATGCGATGCACGTGCACTAAACGATCAGGGTCTTTGTACGGAAGCGGACGCAGCAGCACCGCGTTGACGACGCTGAAGATCGCGGTGTTGGCCCCGATGCCAAGAGCCAAAGCGAGCACGGCGACGCCGGTGAAACCGGGAGTCTTGAGCATCGTGCGAATGGCATAGCGGGTATCGTGAAGAAGAGTTTCCATCGGTGCCTCATTGAGGATCGAGGATCGAGAATCGAAGATGGAGGATCGAAGCGTCGCATTCTTAGATGTCGATCCTCAATCATCCATCTTCAATCATCCGGCTTCAATCATCCATCCTCTATCCTCGATCCTCGAGTTTTATTCATATCTCAGCGCCACCATCGGGTCGACTCTGGTCGCGCGGCGTGCCGGCACGAAACAGGCTGCCAGAGCCACTCCTGTCAGGATGACCGCAATAGCGGCGAACGTGAGCGGGTCGGTCGCGCTCACCCCGAACAACAAGCTGGACATCAATCTGGTCAGCGCGATTGCCGCGCCCAGTCCGACGACTACGCCGGCGAGGGCGAGCGTCATTCCTTGCCTGACCACCAAACCGAGCACGTTGCGCTGCCGAGCGCCAAGCGCCATTCGAATTCCTATCTCGTGAGTACGCTGCGTTACCGAATATGACATCACGCCGTAGATACCAACCGCAGCAAGTATCAGCGCGATGCCGGAGAACGAAGCGAACAAAACCATGTTGAGCTGGCGCTGTGCCAGCGATGTCGAGGCGAGTTGATCCATTGTTTTCACGTCGTACACCGGTTCACTCGGGTCCAGCGAAAGCACTTCGCCGCGCACCGCGTTGGTCAAGCTGAGCGGATCGATGCTGGTCTTGATTGCGAGATACATCCGATTCGAGGGAAACTGCGAGTAAGGATAGTAGATTTCTTCGCGGCCCTCCTGTGCTAAACCGTATTGTTTGACTTCATCGATGCCATAGTGCCTGACGTGAGAGACGACGCCGACCACCTGGCCCCACTGAATGTTCGTGCCGTTGTTGAAGCGATACATGAAACGCTTACCGACTGCGCCTGTCTCTGGCCAAAAACGCTTCTCGAATGCTTCATCGACTACCGCAACGGGCGGCGCGTTCTCATTATCAGCTTCAGTCAGCAGCCGTCCATTCTTCAGTGCTATTCCAAGGGTCTTGAAGTAATCGGCTGAAACGGCGCGCCTATCGGCTTCGATAAACGGAAGGCCTCGAAAGGTCTTCAAGCCCTCGTCGCTGTCAGCTCTTTCGACCGCGGTCGTGCCGGAAGAGTACGCGCCGCTCAGCGGAAGTTCCGAGATTGCGCCGGCCGATTCAACTCCCGGCAGAACTTTAATCTTGTCGAGCAACTGGTGGTAGAAAGAGATGACCTGGTTGTCGTCTTTGTATTTGGTCGACGGAAGCGTGAGGTGCATCGTGAGGGTCCGTTCCGTGCGGAAGCCCATGTTTATCTGGAGCAATCGCTGGAAGCTTTTGATCATCAAGCCGGCGCCGATCAACAGCACGAGCGCGATCGCCACTTCCGATACTACGAGCCCGGCGCGAAGACGTTGCCTTCCGGCGGTCGAACCTCGGGCGCCTTCCTTGAGTGAATCGTGCAGGCTCGGCTTCGAGATTTGCAGCGCGGGCGCGAGGCCGAAAGCGATGCCCGTTACGACGGCCATCAACACGCTGAAGCCCACGACCCTTGCGTCAAGGGCGATCTCTTCAATGCGAGGAATATCACGCGGGCCGAGCAAGGCGAACAGCTTCACGCTGAGGTACGCAAGCACCAGCCCGAGCGCCGTTCCAATTGCCGCCAACACTACGCTCTCGGTCAGCAACTGCCGAATCAATCGCCCTCGCCGCGCGCCAAGGGCTGCGCGAATCGCAACTTCCTTTTCTCGCGCGGCTGCTCGCGCAAGCAGCAGGTTCGCTACGTTGGCGCATGCGATCAACAGCACAAAGCCGACCGCGCCCAACAGAATGAAAAGCGCCGGGCGAATGTTGCCGACAATCTCGTCGAGCATCGAAACTTCGTAGAAACCAAACCCACCGTTGCCATAGTTATTCGGATATCGCTGCTCGAGCGTCGCACTGATGGTCGTCAAGTCTGTTTGGGATTGTGGCGGAGTAACGCCCGGCTTCAGACGCGCGACTACCTCGAGCCCATGGCTGCCGCGGTCGCCCGGGTTAGCCTTATCGATCGCGAGAGGTATCCACAGTTCATCTTGATCGGGGAAGTGAAAACCGGGCGGCATTATCCCAATTACTGTGTAAGTACTGCCACTGAGTCCAATCGTCTGGCCGATGAGCGTGGGATCAGCGCCGAAGCGGCTGCGCCAGAGCGAGTCGCTGACGAGGACGACCTTGTCGCGGCCGGGTTGATCCTCTTCTTCGATGAACGCTCGCCCCTGCCTTGGCTCAACGCCGAGTATCGAGAAGAAGCCGGCGTTGACTGACGCGCTATTCACTCGCACCGGGTCGCCGGTGCCGGTGAGGTTTGCGCCACCTGATTGATAAGCTGCGATGTCTTCGAAGGACTGATTCTGTTCCTTTAGATCGAGAAGCTCGGGCTGTGAGATCCAGTTTTTTGGGATGCCGTGCGCATCGAACTTGCCCCAAATTCTCACGAGGCGTGAGGGCTCTTTGAAGGGCAACGGCCTGAGCAGCAC
>JADGNW010000333.1 GCA_017883315.1 Blastocatellia bacterium
CTATCGCCCGTGGGAGCCTGCTCAAGGGAAGCGGATTCACATCGCTCTGGCCCAATTTCCTGGCGCTTCTAATCATCACCCTGATTCTGTTTTCCCTGAGCATGTGGCGCTTCCGAAAACAACTCAGTTAGGAGCCTGTGGGGATAACGATTTCTCTGCGAAACCTCTGCGCCGTCCGCGTCTCCGCGGTGAGTTTCTCACAAATCAGTTCACCGCCGAAACGCAGCGAAGACCAAAACCTAATCTATGGAGGCAAGCAATAATGAAGACAAGCTGGATCGAGGATCGAGGATTGAGGATAGAAGATAGACTGCACAGGATGATCGAAGATCAAGGATTGGCTATTGAAAATCGCAAAACACAGCCAACCTCGATTCTCAGTCTTCGATCCTCAATCATTCTGATATTTGCCCTTTGCCTTCTCTATGCACCCTGTGCGTTCGGCCAGGCCAGGGGCGGGCAAGCGCAAGGGCAAGCTGTTCAGCTTCCGCTCTCCGGGCGGAGCGGCCTGGCCGGCGCGGTTAGCGCGACAGAGTCGCCAGTCCCCGGCACGACCACGAGCATCAACACTATCAACCCGACAATCCAGGTGCAGGGTCCATACGCAGGCAGCGCGCAGAGCACTGCGAAGATTCCCTTTTCGGGCAAGCTCTCGTTGCGCGACGCCGTCGCTCGGGCAGTCGAGTACAACCTGGGCGCGATAGGGCTCACGCAGGCTGTGCGCCAATCGCGCGGTCAAACGCGCGTCGCTCGAAGCTCGCTGCTTCCTAACCTGAATGCGAACCTCAGCGAGACCGTTGAACAGATTAATCTTCGCGCGCAAGGCCTGCGTGTCAGCGTTCCGATTCCGGGTTTCTCATTTCCGACGGTAGTCGGGCCGTTCAACTTTTTCGATTTGCGCGCGGGCCTCTCGCAAACCGTGTTGGACCTAACACAGTTGAATAACTACCGCTCAGCTCGCGAAATCCAAAGCGCCAACGAACACTCCGCCGAGGACGCTCGAGATCTTATCGTGCTGGCGGTGGGTGGCGCTTACCTTCAGGTTATCGCGGCAAAAGCAAAAGTGGACTCGGCGCGAGCGCAGCTCGAGACGGCGAACACCCTTTTCCGGCAAACTTCCGAGCAGCGCAACGTAGGGCTGGTCGCGCAGGTCGACGTCAACCGAAGCCAGGTTCAGGCGCTGACTCAGCAACAACGGTTAGTTTCACTACAGAATGAATTAGCGAAGCAGAAGATCAATCTGGCGCGGCTGACGGGCTTGCCGCCGACCGATCTGTACGACATTTCCGATGACGTTCCCTACTCGGCTGCGACTCCGATCACCGTGGAGGACGCTGTGAAGCAGGCGTTCGAACAGCGCTCAGACTTGAAAGCAGCGGAAGCGCAATTGCGAGCAGCCGAGCGCGCCAGAGCTGCGGCGCGAGCCGAACGGCTACCGTCCTTCTCGGTGAGCGCGGATTACGGGGTGATCGGAACGAATCCGTCACAATCGCACGGCACGTTCAGCGTCGGCGGAACCCTTCGCATTCCGATCTGGCAAGGCGGCCGCACCGAAGGGAACATCGAACAGGCAGAAGCCGCACTGATTCAACGTCGCGCTGAACTCGAGGACATCCGAGGGCGGATCGAGAGCGAAGTGCGCAACGCCTATCTTGATTTGCAGGCGGCGACGAGCCAGGTCGACCTCGCGCTGAAAAACATTCAGGTGAGCGAGCAGAATCTCGATCTGACGCGACAACGCTTCGAAGCGGGCGTTAGTGACAATCTCGAGGTCGTGCAATCGCAAGAGTCGATAGCGACGGCGCGGTTGGACTACATCAACGGCGTGTTTGCGCACAACCTTGCGAAGCTAAGTTTGGCGCGGGCGATCGGGCGGGTCGCGGAGAGTCTGCCGCAGTTCTTGAAGATGCAATGATGTAGAGCCGTCCCGTGGAGGCTCCGCGATCTCGTGCTTGAAACAGGCTTGCCAAGCGGAACAGTGAATCGACATTATTCCGGGTGTGCGAGGAACTAAAATATGCCAATCGTTGATCAGATAAGTCGCGACCTTACCGAAGCGATGAAAGCCAGAGAAGCTGAACGGCTGAGCGCGCTTCGGATGGTGAAGACCGCGCTCAAAATGCGTGAGACCGAATTGCCCGGCGGCGTCGACGACACCGAAGCGATAAAGGTGCTCAACACTCTGCTCAAGCAGCGGCGTGATGCGGCCGAGCAGTTTCGCGCAGGTGGCCGCGAAGAAATGGCGCTCAAGGAAGAGAACGAAGCAGTCATCATTCAGAGCTACTTGCCTGCGTCCGTCAGCGAAGCGGACATGGCCCGCGCCGTCGAAGAGGCGATCGCAGAGCTTGGAGCTTCGTCGATGAAAGACATGGGCGCGGTGATGAAAGCAGTGCGCGCGAAGCTCGAAGGAAAGACGGTTGATGGAAAAGCGCTCAGTGACATGGTGAAGGCGAAACTCAGTAGTCCGTAGTCAGTAGTTAGTGTTAGCGCCGTCTGACTGGGAACTACGGACTACTGACCGCGGACTAATCCCTCTTCCGATTGATCAAGCTCGCAACAAACCCAGCCCCAAAGCCATTGTCAATATTCACCACTGTCACATTCGATGCGCACGAATTGAGCATCCCAAGCAACGCCGCGAGTCCATCAAATGAAGCTCCGTAGCCGATGCTCGTAGGCACTGCGATCACCGGCACTGAAACCATTCCCCCCACAACCGACGGTAATGCCCCTTCCATTCCGGCTACGACGACGATCACGCGAGCCGACTCGAACTCCGGGCGCGCTCCGAACAAGCGATGAATCCCCGCTACGCCGACATCGTAAATTCGCGAGACTCGATTCCCCATCGCAGTCGCGGTCACGGCGGCTTCTTCCGCTACTGGAATATCCGATGTTCCTGCAGAGATGATGGCGATCGCGCCGTCGCCCCGTTCGGTTCGATCGCGCAGGACGGAAATCATCCGAGCTTCGGCGTGAAACTCCGCGTCGGATGCCAGCTCGCGAATCCTCTGAAAGACCTCTTCGGTCGTTCGCGAGATCAGCAGATTCGAGCTGTTGGTGAGTATCCTCCCGGCGATCTGTGTGATTTGCTCCGGAGTCTTACCCTGACCAAGAATCACTTCGGGGAACCCGAGCCTGAGGTCGCGATGATGATCGACGCGCGCGAACGCGATGTCCTCGTAAGGAAGGCTCGACATTTTGGCGGCGGCTTCATCGACGCCGAGGCGCCCGGTTTGCACCTGCTCGAGCAGCTTCTTGATTCGCTCTCGGTTCATTGAGTTGATTGTACCTGAAAATCCCGGCAGCTTTGCCATAAGGCTCGCTCATTCGATATTATCCTTGCGGCCATGATTAGAACCATCGAGTGGACCGACGAGGGCGTCGTAATGATCGATCAGCGGCGGCTTCCAGCCCACGAGCTTTATCCGGTCTTCAAGACTCACGAAGAAGTAGCAAAAGCGATCGAAGAGATGGTAATTCGAGGCGCACCCGCAATCGGAGTAGCCGCAGCTATGGGCATCGCACTCGGGATGCAGAACTCCAGGGCCACGTCACTTGACGAATTCGCGCGCGACTTTCATAACGTCTGCGAACGGCTTTCCGCGACGCGGCCCACGGCGGTCAACCTGTTCTGGGCGGTAGAGCGAATGCGCTGGGTCTTCAATCATGCTCGTCGCGAAGCATCCGCGATTGATGCGATAAGAAAACAGCTCGTTGACGAAGCGCTCGCCATTCACCGCGAAGACATAGAAGCCAATCGGCGAATGGGCAGGTTCGGGGCGGAGCTGATTCCCGACAACGCTACGGTGCTGACGCATTGCAACGCCGGCGCGCTGGCGACTGCCGGATTCGGCACCGCGCTCGGGGTCATTCGCGCAGCGGTCGAAGCGGGCAAGCGCGTGCGAGTCTACGCCGATGAAACCCGGCCGTTTCTTCAAGGCGCGCGTCTGACGGCGTGGGAACTTGCGAAAGACAACATTCCGGTGACCGTCATTACTGACAGCATGGCCGGGCACATCTTGAAGTCGGGCGAGGTCGATTGTGTGATAGTCGGCGCGGATCGGATCGCCGCCAATGGAGACGTAGCTAACAAGATCGGCACTTACATGGTTGCGGTTGCGGCGCACGAGAACAACATTCCGTTTTACGTGGCGGCGCCGCTCTCGACCGTGGACCTCTCGCTCAACTCCGGCGATCTGATTCCGATCGAGTCTCGCGCAGATGAAGAAGTGACGCACTTCCGCGGCGAGCCGATCACTCCGGAAGGCGTAAAGGTTGCGAACCCCGCCTTCGACGTGACGCCGCATCGCTACATCTCCGCGATAATCACCGACGCGGGAGTCGCGCGCGAACCATACGACACGAGCTTGAACGCACTGTTTGAGAATAGGAATTGACTCATGAGATACCTCTGCGCCCTCGGCGTCCTCTGCGGTTAATAAGACATAAACCGCAGAGGACGCCGAGGACGCAGAGGTAACCACCCAAAAATGAAATTAGAACACCGAATTGGACAGCTACTATTCATCGGATTGCCGGGGCCGCAGCTCGACTTGATGACCCGAAGTCTGCTGCAAAGCATTCAACCCGGCGGAATCCTGCTCAGCTCCCACAACATCGAAAGCGCGGCGCAAGTAGTCGAGCTTACATCGGCGATCCGCTCGCTGATCCAGGTTCCTCCGATCATCGCCATCGACCAGGAAGGCGGCCGCGTCGATCGGCTCAAGAGCATCTACACACCGATGCCGTCTGCCGATCTTCTTCGCGCATCGGGCGATGCAGCGGTCGCGGCCCGCACAGGAGAGATCGCCGCCGAAGCGCTTCGCACGTTGGGCTTCAATATGAACTTCGCGCCTGTGCTCGATATCGCCGCGGACGACGCGGCGAACAACGGGCTCAAAGGCCGCTATCTTGGA
>JADGNW010000334.1 GCA_017883315.1 Blastocatellia bacterium
GTTCGTAGGCCTTCGTTTCAAGAATCTTTTGAATCTCGCGAACCGTCAGTTCAAGCTCTTCGTCTTTTGAATAGAAGTGCGGCGCTACTCTGATCCCCGCGCCGGGACGGTAGTCCACCAGAAAATCACGGCGTAAGAGCTCGGTCGTTACCTGTTGTCCGTGTGGAACATCGATTACTACAGTTCCGCCGCGCTCGACTGAGTTCCACGGGCAGTTCACCTTGAAGCCCGCGTCTTCGGCGATCTCGATCAAGCGAGTCGTCTGTCTGATTGATTTCTCTCGAATCCTTTCAACGCCGATCTCATTCACGATCTCGTAGCCAGACATCGCCGCGTACATACCGGGCACATTAGGTGTGCCATTCAGAAAGCGATATATGTTATCGGCATACTTGTTCGGTCCCATCTCAAACGCGAAAGGGTCTTCGTGCGCGAGCCAGCCCGTCAAGCGCGGCTCAAGCTTTGACCACAGATCGCGTCGCACGTACAAGTAGCCTGCGCCGGGACCCCCGCATAACCACTTAACTGAACCACCGGTTGCAAAATCCAAACCGATCTCTCGCACGTTGAGCGGCACAGTGCCCGTTGATTGATAGACGTCCGCTACGACGAAAGCGCCGACTTCGTGAGCACGCTCCGTGATTGCCTTAAGGTCCTGAATGTACGAACTGCGAAAGATGACGTGCGAGACGCTCACGAGCAGCGTCTGTTCGTCGATTGCTTCAAGCATGTGATCGAGCGGCACAGTGATCCCGTCATCGGAAGGCACTGTGACGAACTGCGCGCCATCTCGTTCGAGCGAATGATAGATGTAGAGATTCGAAGGAAAGTTCAGGCTCTCGGATACGATCTTGTTTCGCTTGCCCTTGAAGTCGAAACAAGAAGCGATGATCGATTGGCAGACTGACACGTTCGGGTGCATGACCACTTCGCCCTCGCCTGCGCCGATGATCTTGCCGATCATATCGCCGACCGTCGTGGCCATCATCCACCAGCCTTCTTCCCATGAGCGGATGCCGCGAGTCGACCACATATCGGCATATTCTTGCAGCCGATCGCGCGTGCGGCGAGGCATCGCCCCCAGCGAATGACTGATCATGTATACGGTGTTATCGAGTATCGGAAATTCTTTTCGCCACTCTAAAAGCTCGTCCATAGGCCCTCCGTGAATTCGAGGATAGAGGATCGACGATAGAGAATCGAGGATGGAGGATCGAAGATTGAGGATCGCAACTAAAGTCACGGCGCGCAATCCTCTATCCTCGATCCTCCATCTTCAATCCTCTATCCTCTATCCTCGATCCTCCATCCTTGATTCTCTCCTCCATCCTCACTTGCTCACGCTCTTCTTACTAAGATGAGACCGCAGTTCCCAGAGCTCCGGGAAGAATTTGCGATCGACGGTCTTCCTCAAGTAAGCCGCGCCTTCGCTGCCGCCGGTGCCGGTCTTGCTTCCTATCATTCGCTCAACCATGTTGATGTGACGCAGCCGCCACATTGAAAACATCTCATCATATTCAATCAAGCTCTCCGCCAACAAGAACAGCGCGTAGTGCTTCTCGGCATCCTGATAAACTCGCACAAGCTCGTTGATCCGCCGCTGCTCGATGGCGGCTCGAACCTCATCGGCCGCGCCCGATACGTCCGGCAGATCGAAGCCGCGCCGTCCGAGCAGCGCATAGAAAGCATCGGCCAGCGTAGGCTGAGCTAATCGCACTTCCAGCTTCGCGCGCTCCTTCGAACCCGGCTCGTAGTTCTTCAAGAACCGCGCGTCCTTCAACCCCGATACATATTCAAGCTCACGAAACTGAAAAGACTGAAACCCGCTCGCGGGCATCAGATGATCGCGGAACTCGAGGAAGTCCGTCGGCATCATTGTCTCGAGCACCGCTATCTGATTGACCAACACTTGTTCGATCTCGATGCACCGGCGAACCAGTCGATGGGCGGCGAGCGGCTCATCGGCGTCCAGCCTTGCAATGATCGCGTCGAGCTCGTGCAGCAACTCCTTGAACCACAGCTCGTAGACCTGATGAATGACGATGAAAAGCATCTCGTCGTGCTGTGGAGGATCAGAGAGCAAATGCTGGAGCGAGATCAACTCGCCGACTTTGAGATAACCGCCGTAGGTAAGCTGCGGTTCATCGGTTGGTGGTGGTAAACCGAATGGCATGATTATCCTAGGAATCGAGAAGCAAGGATTCACAGATCTGAAGTCAGTCTTCTCTCACCGGTTCGATGACCTGGTTCAACCTGTTGTGGGCAATGAGTCTCAGCCTCTCTTCTGTCCCTTTCTTCTTCTGATTGTATCCGCGCTCGCCGTATGGCTGCTCCTTCTCAAGCCAAAACTCTTCTAAGAACTCCAAATCCGCTCGATAGTCATGACCCGGGCCTTCGGTCGCTGTGAGTTCATCCACTATTTCAAACGAGAAGCTGTCGCCGCCGAATTCGCGCCACTCAGCCTGAAGCATTTTGTTCGGATGAGAGCCTGCGTTTAATTGGAATTTGTTGCTGTTGATTGCGCCGGGAAGATTGAGAGCAGTCCCGATCAGCACTTTATCATTGGCGATGTTGCGAATCTTATAAACGCCCATCGGCGTGTGATTCTGCTGGTACTCTCTTTTCAGTTCCTTCTTTTTCTTATCCACTTTACTCCTGGCTTACTCCTCAGGCTCTGCCTTCCGCCTTCTGCCTTCACTTATTAAACTCCGGCGGCCGCTTTTCGGTGAATGCCTGGTACGCTTCGCGAAAATCCGGGTTGAGCATGCAAATCGCCTGCGCCTCGGATTCGGCTTCCAGAGCCATTTCCAAGCTCATCTGCAGCTCACGATTGATTGCCGTCTTGGTCATTGCCAGCGCGAAGCCGGGACCCGCCGCAAGCCGCTCAGCCCATCGCGACGTCTCCGTTTCCAGCTCGCCGGCGGCAACCACTCTATTGTACAGGCCGATCCGCGCCGCTTCATCCGCGCCGATGAAGTCCCCGCTGAAAAGCATCTCGGTCGCCTTGCTCAACCCGACCACTCTCGGAAGCAGAAACGCCGCGCCCATGTCGGCGCCGGCGAGTCCGACCTTCACAAATAGAAACGCGATCTTTGCGGATTCGGCTGCGATGCGCAAATCGCAGGCAAGCGCGATGACTGCTCCCGCTCCCGCCACTGTTCCGTTGAGCGAGGCAATGACAGGCTTGTTCAAGCCGCGAATGCTTCGAATCAACTCGCAAGTCATTCGCGTGAACTCGAGCAACCCTTCCGCGTCGCGTTTGAACAACTCGCCGATTATCTCTTCTACGTCGCCGCCTGAGCAGAACCCGCGCCCGCGTCCAGTGATCACAACCACTCTAACGGAATCGACCGACTGAAGGGCCTGAAAGGTGCCGGTCAGCTCGCGATACACTTCGAAGGTCAGCGAGTTAAGCCGGTCGGGCCGATTGAGAGTTATCAGCGCGATCGGACCTCGCTCCTCGTACAGGAAGCTCTTGGGAGTTATGTCGCTTGATGAAGTTATCACTGCGAGTCACCGGGTGGGGCGTGCACCGGTTCGGAAGGTGATTGGGCGCCTTCGGGTATCACGGCCAGCGCCTCGATCTCGACCTTCGCAAGGCGTTCGAGCAGACTCTTGACTTCAACCAGAGTCATCGCAGGAAAGTGCTTGCCCATTAGCTGGCGGTAAGCCGACCCCACATCGCGAAGCCGCGAAGCATACTCATCCTTATCGGTAACAAAGATCAGAAGCCTTGCGATGCTTTCGGGTGAGCCCCCGGCTTCGCGCACGACTGTCAGCACATTCTCCAGAGCCTGAGCGAACTGGTCGGCGAAGTCGTCGCTGACAATTCGGCGCTCCTTGTCCCAACCAACCTGACCTGCGATGAATAGAAGCGAGCCCCCGTCAAACAGCAGGCCGTTGTTGTAGCCGATGGGCTGTCCCAGCGCCTCAGGGTTGATTATCTTCATTTCAATCGTTTGTGATCGCGATCAATCCAGAGCTTTGAGTCCGCTATACTCCTTCAGCTCCCAACTCGTTCCTTCAGTCGATTGCCGCTTCACCAGTCCTAGCCCGGCCGCGTAATGATCGACCGTGCCATTCTCGCCTACTTTGCGGGTGATTTTGATCGCTTTGAAGTTGCCCGCCGCAGTAGTCACTTCCTCCGGACCAAGAACCTCAAACAAGATGACTGTTGGCAAATCACTTCGCGAGGGCGGCTGTCCCTGGTTGTGGAACACAGTCCGAAAAGCGTGACTCCAGGTCGTGCCCTTTCGCGCGAGCGATAGTGGATCAGTCATCATCACCGAGTTCTCACGATAATCGAAATCGACCGCCGATTGCTGGCCCGCGATATTGCTCTCCGTCTTCTCCGAAAGGATTCGAACGGTGCTGCCGTCGCAGACAAACTTTCGAACTATAGACTGAGTAATTTGCATTCCACCGCTGCGATCGATCAACTGCGACCGCTGAGTAAAGACTTTCTGCCCGTCTTCGTCCGCCGCGTCGACTACGACTGTCAAATCTCCGACAATGCCGCTCGAGTAATTGATTACGTATTTGGCTACCGACCCCGGCACAAGCGGGAAGTATGGGTTGCAGGCCTTGAAATTCGGGTCAACACCTTCAGTAGGCTTAATGGGCGCCGGAGGCTTGAAATCCGTTCTGTTTGCGTTCGCGTTACCATTAGCGTTGCCGTTGCTGCTGTCGCCGTTGCAGCCGCTGAGTCCAATAGCCGCTAGCACGACGATGACCAAAATCATTCTCATTAATATGAGTTCCTTTCGATGTAAGCTCACGACGGAGCAAAAGAAGTTATTAGCACCTCGCGCACGACGTTGGCAAGCAACCGCTTCGCGAGCTTTCGACCGGGTCGCGCAGGTGCTATAAGAGTTCGATCGAGTTTACAAGAAAGACGCGCGCGCGATGATTGGAGGATTGTTTGTCAGCCCGCCTCCGAACTGAAACGCAATGAAGAATGCTGCCAATGTTGAGCTGCGGATCCGGGTGTCAGCGGCTATGACGCTTGCGGTTACCGCGCTGTCGTTCGCGTCGATATTCATTACGAAACTTGAAAACGCAGAAGTCCCACCGCTGGTTATCGCGTTTTATCGAATGGCCATAACGACAGTGTTGCTCTTGCCTCCGGCGCTGGCGTTCAAGCGAAAAGAGATTGCGTCGCTCGCGCGGAAGGACTTCGGCCTGCTCGCGCTTGGCGGCTTGTTCCTAGCGATTCATTTTGGAGCCTGGATAACATCGTTAAAGTACATTCCAATCGCCACTTCAGTCGTGCTGGTTAACAGTCACCCGCTGTTTGTAGTCGTTGCTTCATATCTTTTTCTTGGGGAGCGTCCTGCTCGCCGGAGCCTGCTTGGGACTGCCACGGGGCTCGCCGGAATGGTGGTGATAAGCGGCCATGCCTTCACCGGGGCCTTCAGCGGGCTTCAACTAGCGTTGAAGGGCGATGGCCTGGCGCTCATCGGCGCGCTGGCAGTGGTAGGCTACTTCATCGTAGGCCGAAAGGCGCGAGCGCGAATCAGCTTGCTTGGTTATGTCACCCCGCTGTACGCCGCGTGTTCTGTGTTTCTCTTAATTTTCGTCGCCGTGTCTGGCGACCCACTCGCTCCGTACAGTGCGAGCTCGTGGGCGTATCTGGCGGCGCTTGCGGTGGTGCCTACGATAATTGGCCACACGCTATTCAACTGGGCGATCAAGCACGTTCGGCCCACGGCAATTTCATTGACCTTTCTCGGCGAGCCGGTTGTCGCGGGTCTCCTTGCATTGATGTTTTTCGGGCAGCGTCCTCCGCTTGCGACTTTCATTGGAGGCGCGCTGGTGCTTTTGGGTGTTTACCTGACGACTTCGAAGTAGCACAGACTTTAGCTGCCATGCTTCTGTTCACCGACTGATATCGCCAACCAGCGCCGATCGCAAGCATCAATTGGCCGGCGGTTGCTTATTCTTCTGTTGGGCGCGCCACCACCGCCGAATGCGCGTGCGCGCCCACAGATAATGGGCCGCCGTACTGGCGCGCAAGTAGTCGCTAAGCGTCCACGAAGGGCCGGTCCAGGAAAACCGCCCCAGTGTCACCAGGTCAGAATCCGGAAGGGCTTCGATAAGCTCGACGACGCGCTCGTGATAGGAACGATAGTCGCGCATCACCGCCTGAAGCGACCGCCGATGATGTTTACGATAGATCACCTCGTTCAGGCGAGGCAGCTCTCGCAGAGTGAATCCCGGCGCCGGCATTGCGGGCTTCTCGCCGCGCAGTCCTGCGGCATACCAGTCGAGATTCATCTGCTGCCACTCGACCAAATGCGCGAGGACATCCTTTACCGACCAACCTCCACGAGTAACGCCCGCCCTGGTCATCTGACGGGGGGTCAGGAGCGCGAGGGTATCGTCCAGCGCGCTTCGCTCACGCTGGAGTTCGTTCAGCAGCTCTTTCTTGCGGAGTCGCTTTCCCATGAATAACTCAGCCAAGGTTCATCGATAAGAATCTTTCTAAGTTTCTAAGGACACTGACGGCTAGTTACAATAGATTGACGATGTGTGAACAGGCAAGGGTCAAGCTGATACGGCCGCGGTGCAGTTGCTCTGTTGATTACGACAGACTGAAAGTTTGTGCTACTCTCCGAGGAAAAGAGGTGAGGTCACGCGAGTGAAGAAGCTGCTGCTTACTGCGTTCGAGCCTTTCGCTGGCGAGCTAGTAAATCCGTCACTGGAAGCCGCGCGCCAGATGGAGAGAATCGACTTTCCGGACACGGTCGTTCAACTGGCGGAGCTGCCGGTGGATCGCTATCGAGCGGTCGAGATGGCACTCGAACTCATACGCTCGAGCAAGCCTGACATCGTAATCATGCTCGGAGAAGCGGGCGGGCGATATCGAGTGAGTCCGGAACGCGTCGCGATCAACGTTGACGACTTTAGAATTGCAGACAACGCAGGCAATCAGCCTAAGGACGAACCCATTGTTGAAGGTGGACCGGTCGGGTACTTCTCAACGCTTCCGATTCGGGCGATCACAGATCGAATCGTCAAAGCGCATATTCCGGCGGCGATCTCAAACAGCGCGGGTTCATACTTGTGCAACCGGCTCTTCTTTAGCGTAATGCACGCGATTACCGTCGAAGGCTTGGGCGCCAAAGCCGGCTTCATACATTTGCCGTATCTCCACGATCAAGCAATGAGTAAGTATCCCGATGTGCCGAGTCTCTCGCGCGAGTCGATTGTTGAAGCTGTGCGGATCGCGATCGAAGTCTCGGTGAGCAGCCTTGCTCAAGACGGCGCCTGCGCCGCCGTAGAGAAGTAGCGCGAACGTTCACAGCTCCACTTGCTGAACAGATATGACGCCCGGCAGCGACGGGAACTCTTTGAGAGCTTCACCACTCAGCGAATGATCGATCTGAATCAACGCAACAGCGCTCTCGCCTATCTTCTTGCGGCCCAGGTAAAGGCGACCGATGTTCACGCCTTTGTTGCCTATAAAGGTAGCGATGCTGCCGATCACGCCGGGCACGTCGCGATTGAACACAAAGAGCATGTGACCCTTGGGTATCGCTTCAAGACTGAAACCATTGATGCGAACTATGCGCCCATCGCGGCGGCCGAATAATGCGCCGGCCACTTCGCTGTCGCTCTCGGAGGTCACCGCGCGCACGCGAATCATGCTCGCGAAGTCGCGAGCGCGGCGTGAGAGCGACTCGCTGACTTTGATTCCTCGCTCTTCGGCCACAATTGCAGCGTTGACCATGTTCACGCGCTCGATCACCGGGCTGAGCAGGCCGGCAAGCACCGCCTGTGTAATCGGCTTCACATCGTGCTCGGTCACTTCGCCCGAGTACTCGATTGCCACTTCGCGCAAGTCGTGGCCAAACACCTGTCCCTGGAACAACCCGATCTTCAGGCCAAGCGTGATGTAAGGCCCGATCGCTGAGAGAAGCTCGGCGCTCACTGAAGGCATGTTGACCGCGCCACGTACCGTGCCGTGCTTGAGATAATCGATCACCTGTTCGGCGATCATTGTCGCGACTCCGAGCTGAGCTTCAGTAGTCGAGGCGCCAAGGTGAGGAGTGGTGATCACCTGATCGAGGGCCAGAAGCGGGTTGTCGGAAGGAGTCGGCTCCCGTTCGAACACGTCAAGCGCCGCGCCGGCGATTTTTCCCGATCGCACTCCATCGGCGAGCGCAGCTTCATCAATCAAGCCGCCGCGCGCGCAATTGATCAGCCTGACGCCGGGCTTCATTTTGTCGATCGCCGCGGCGCCGATCAAACCGCGAGTTTGATCGGTGAGCGGCGTGTGCATCGTGATGAAATCCGAGCGCGCAAGCAACTCGTCAAGCGTGGTCACTTCGACGCCAAGTTCCTTCGCGGCTTCTTTTGTGAAGTAAGGATCGAAAGCCAGAATGTTCATACCGAAGGCGCGCGCTCGCTGAGCGACGGTGGCTCCGATACGCCCGAGTCCTACAATGCCGAGCGTCTTGCCCATAAGCTCCATCCCGAGAAACTTTTTCTTCTCCCAACGCCCGGCCTTTGTTGAACTGACGGCTTGCGGAATCTGGCGTGCCAGCGAGAGCAGCATCGCCATCGTGTGTTCAGCCGTCGTGACCGTGTTTCCGGCAGCCGCGTTCATCACAACGATGCCTCGGCGAGTCGCCGCCTTGACGTCGATGTTATCAACGCCTGTTCCGGCACGGCCGATTACGCGAAGAGCAGTCGCACGCTCGATCAAGTCAGCCGTAACTTTCGTTTTGCTGCGAACGATCAGGGCGTCGTAACCGGCGATGATCTCGGCAAGATCTCCGGCAACGATAGAAGGCTGCTCATCGACAGTTACGCCGTGCGTGGCTCGCAGCTTCTCGACGCCGGCTTGTGCTAATCCGTCACAAACAAGAATGTGCATAAGAATTTCGCCTTTCGTATTAAGTATTTCGCATCTTGAATTATACCTGCCTGAAATTCATACTTCCAACAAGAGCCTTCCAACAAGACGCCTCGACGTGTTGCTTTGAGCCGGCCCGTTCCATCGCTATAGTTTTCAGTGACCCTGGGAGCGCAGGCATCCTGTCTCCAGGGCGCTGCGCGAGAAAGGGCAGGCAGGATGCCTGCGCTCCCAGGGCCAGAAGTGGTCGCATCAACTTCGTGCGAGCCGCGGAGGGAACAGATGAACGCTGCTAAGTATTCGGTCATTGCATTGGCCACCGTGGGACTCTACATCGCAGCGTACTTCACACTGGTTTACTACGGCATTGTAAGCGCGAGCACGAAGCTGATGCCGAATGTGTGTCAACTCGAAGAGCGTACTTGCCAGACAGTGCTGGGGACAAAGTACGCGCGGGTCTTCGGTGTGCCGAATTCTCTGCTGGGAGCGCTCTACTATCTCACGGTCATTCTATTGTTGTTAGCCGGATGGGCTGCGGGACCGATTGCGATAGCGACGATCGCGGTAGCATGGCTCACCGTAGCTCTCGGAGGTTTCCTCGCTTATTCGCTATTCTTCATAATAAAAATCCCGTGCCCGTTGTGCCTTACCGGTCACACGATAAACCTGCTGCTTGCTGTGCTGCTGACTGCTATTCTGCGCTAGAGCGCGTCGGTCTTGATTGCGCCCCGCGGCATTCTTGAGCAGGTGGCGTTGACACTCCTTTCAGCGGCCCGTTATACTTTTGGACTTTCGTTAGAAGCGATTTTTTGGAGGAAGCTAACCGTGGCATACGCGATCATTCAAGCGGGCGGCAAACAGTTTCGAGTCACCAAGGGTGAGATAGTTCAAGTGCCTTCGTTGGTGGCCGAAGTCGGTTCATCAGTCGAATTCGACGCTCTTCTTTCGGCGGATGGCGATCAGGTCGATGTCGGCACTTCTGCGTTGGGAGGCCAGCGCGTGAGCGCTACCGTTGTCAAGCACGGCCGAGGTCGAAAAGTAATCGTCTTCAAAAAGAAGCGGCGCAAGCAATACAAGAAAATCCACGGCCATCGACAGAACTTCACTGCGGTTCGCATCGACTCGGTCGGCGCAACTTCCGGCGAATCTGAATAGCATGTAAGTAAGAATGGTTGTTCGGCAGTCGGGAGATTCGTCGCGCTGGTGACCATGCCCGCGTGAGGGTTATAGAGAGGATTTATGGCACACAAAAAAGGGGTAGGCAGTTCACGAAACGGACGCGACTCAAACTCGCAGCGACTTGGCGTCAAGAGATTTGGCGGCGAGAGCGTGCTGGGTGGAGCGATTCTTGTCCGGCAGCGCGGCACGAAATTCAAACCGGGGACGGGTGTTGGCCGCGGTTCCGATGATACTTTGTTCGCGCTTGTCTCTGGCGTCGTGAAGTTCGAGGAGAAAGGACGCAAGGGCAAGTTCATCTGCGTGTACGCAGCCGAATAGTCCGTGGTCCGTAGTCCGTGGTCCGTTGCAGACTGCTCAGGTCAACAACAAGACTACAGACCGCTGACAACTGACCAAATGCAGTTTCTAGATCGAGCCAGAATATTTGTAAAAGGCGGGGACGGCGGCAACGGCGTAACCGCATTCCGCCGAGAGAAGTTTGTTCCGCGAGGCGGACCGTCGGGCGGCGACGGAGGACGAGGGGGCTCGGTCTTCATGGAAGCTACCATCCAGCTAAACACCCTTTTGCAGTTCCGCTTCAATCCGGAATATCGCGCAGGTCGAGGTTCACACGGCGAAGGTGATAAGCGTCACGGGCGAGACGGTGAAGACCGGATCGTGCTAGTGCCCGTTGGCACTGTCGTCACCGATGCCGGCACCGGCGAGCTGTTTCATGATTTTTCTGATCCCGACGAACGTCTAATTGTCGCGCAAGGCGGACGAGGCGGGAAAGGCAATGCTCAATTCGCCACTTCGACGAATCGCGCGCCGCGACACCACGAAGACGGTTCTCCGGGTGAGATTAGATCACTCGCGCTGGAATTGAAGCTGATCGCCGACGTCGGTCTTGTTGGCTTTCCGAACGTTGGAAAGTCGACATTGATTTCTCGCATCTCGGCAGCGCGTCCCAAGATTGCTGATTACCCGTTTACTACGCTCGAGCCGCATCTCGGAGTCGTCGCGTATGGCGATGAAGGTTCATTCGTCGTAGCCGATATTCCCGGCTTGATCGAAGGCGCTCACGACGGGACCGGGCTCGGGCTGGAGTTTCTTCGTCACATCGAGCGAACCAAGCTGCTTCTTCATGTGGTCGATGTTTCTTCGACGGGTCGCGATACGATCGATGATTTTCTGACGATCAGCCGCGAGCTTGAGCTTTACAAACCTGATTTGTTGTTGAAGCCACAAGCGGTCGCTGCTTCGAAGATGGACGCGCTCGACGACAGAGCCAGGGTCGACAGCCTTCGTGACTTCTGCAAGGCACGAGGACTTGAGGTGTTTGAGATATCAGCGGTGACCGGCCTGGGCATAAGCGAATTCGTGGCCGGGATCGGCGCGAAGGTTGAGCAGATTCGGAGGGTGAGCCAGGCGGCGGTTTCGAGTTCATAGTTTCGAGTTCCGGGTTTGCTTATCGTTGAAGCTAATCGAATGAAACAGAACCCTGAACCCGAAAGCCGAAACCCTGAACACATCCTGAACACATGATGATGGAGGAACGTCGCATAGCAGCCTTCGGAGGAACATTTGATCCGGTGCACACTGGACACGCCGAGATTGTGCACACCATTGTCCAGAACTTCGGACTCGATCAACTGCTCATCGTGCCGGCGCACCGACCGCCTCACAAAGATCCTCGGGGGATTGCCGACGCTTATCATCGGTACACGATGGCGGCCCTGGCGACGCTTGAGGAGCCGCGCGTGATTGTTTCGACCATTGAACTCGAGGCGCCCGACCATCCTTATACGTTCGAGACCATTGAGCGTCTTCGTTCTACTGTCGGAGCAGGAACCAGATTGTTTTTCGTGATGGGCGCGGACTCGTTTCAGGAGATCAACACCTGGCGAGAGCCCGCGCGGCTGCTTTCATCAACCGATGTAATTGTAGTCACACGGCCGGGGCACGACGTAAAGTCGTCGCATTTGGATGACCGCTTCAAGTGTACGGTTGTTGACCTGCGCGAAAGCGAAGCTGAGTTGAAAATGTCGGAAGGCGCTAACGACCATCATATCTACTTGACCGGGTATGTGAACACCAGCGTTTCGTCCACGGAGATAAGACAAAAGGTTCGCGACGGGGAGTCGATTGAGGGACTGGTGCC
This sequence comes from Blastocatellia bacterium, assembly GCA_017883315.1. Taxonomy (GTDB): domain Bacteria; phylum Acidobacteriota; class Blastocatellia; order UBA7656; family UBA7656; genus Onstottus_A. Next base: position 12,180 of record JADGNW010000334.1, read on the forward strand.
GCCGCGGGTGGCGGACTATATCAACAAGTACGAGTTGTACAGGTGCTAAATGATGGGCGGTAGCGCAAACAAAAAACCTCGGTCCAAACCAGCGTCAATGGTTGAGCCCGAAGACCTGGTGATGATCGCCGCGCACGCCGCGAGCGAGAAGAAGGCGACTGATCTGGTACTGTTGGACCTTCGAGAAATCGTTTCCTTCACGGAATTCTTCCTGATCTGCACAGGAGCGAGCACCCGGCAAGTGCAAGCCATTTCCAACGCGATCGAGGACACCCTGCGAAAGAGCGGGAAGCACCCTTTGCACATCGAAGGCTATAGCAGCGCAGAATGGATTCTGCTAGACTACGGCGATTTCATCGTGCATGTTTTCAGCCCTGCGTCTCGCCGGTTCTATGATCTGGAAAGACTATGGCGCGATGCACCGCGCGTTGAGGTCGGGAAACTAGCGGAGACTTGAAGACGGAATAGAGATGAAGGTTGTAACCACTTCTCCAGCGATGCAAAGGGTCGCTGAGCTCGTTGACAGAGTTGCGGCGACTGCGTCCAATGTGCTGGTGCTGGGCGAATCCGGAACCGGCAAGGATGCGACAGCCAGGCTGATCCACGATCGCAGCCCGCGTCGAGATCGTCCGTTTGTAAAAATAGACTGCGCCGCGCTGCCCGAAGAGCTTCTCGAATCCGAGTTGTTCGGTTACGAAAAGGGGGCGTTCACCGGCGCGAGCGATTCGAAGCGTGGACGTCTCGAGGCTGCCGATGGCGGGACGCTGGTGCTCGACGAGATAGCGAGCCTGATTCCGTCGTCTCAAGCGAAGCTCCTCCGCGTGATTGAAGAGCGTAGATTCGAGCGACTTGGCGGGAAGCAACCAATTGAGATTGACGTTCGTATAATCGCGCTGGCGAATGTTGACATAAAAGAAGCGGTGCGGGCTCGCGCGTTTCGCGATGACCTGTATTACCGGCTGGCGGTGGTGACAATCGAGTTGCCGAGGCTGGTGGATCGATTCGAAGACCTCCCGCAACTTGCCGATGATTTCGTTCGACAGTTTGCGTCACGAAGCGGGCGCAATGGTGTTCGACTCTCGAGCGAGGCTCTCGATGCGCTATCGAGTTACGATTTTCCAGGCAATGTTCGGGAGTTGAGAAACATCATAGAACACGCCGTGCTGATGAGCAGTAAAGATCTGATTGGGGTGGAGGGGCTGCCGGAGTATTTGAGGTCGGCGGCGCGGCTGATGCAGTCGCGAAAGACGAAGCCCTCGCTTGCCGAGCTGGAAGCGGTTTACATACGCGAGGTGTTGGAGCACACGCGGGGCAACAAGACTCGTGCCGCCGAGATTCTGGGCATCAGCCGCAAAAACCTGTACGAGAAAATGCGGCGGTATAACATCGGAAAGCTGAGCGCCAAACCAATAGCCAAACTGGGCGGTTCTGAGTTCGTGGTTCCCGGTTCAGAGTTCGAAGCACACTCGGAACCCGGAACTCTGGACCCGGAACTATCATGAAGTTGCGGTTCGTTTGGGTCGGCAAAACGAAGAGCGTTCCGGTACGGGCATTAGTTCGAGAGTACCTCGATCGCATAAGCAAGTTCGCGGCTATTGAGGTAATCGAGCTGCGCGATCGCAACGACGTCGGCGGCGATACGCGCCGGATCATTGATAAGGAGGGCGAAGATATTCTTTCGCGCACGGCTGGAGCGCCTTGCCTTATCGCGCTCGATGAGCGAGGGCGTGAGCTTGGTTCCGTAGAGCTGGCCGCGCTGATTGAGAAGCACAGGTTGGCGGGAACCAAGCAGATTACCTTCGCAATCGGCGGATATGGAGGTCTCTCGCGTCGAGTTCGCGACCGGGCAGATGTTGTGCTGGCTCTGTCGAGAATGACTCTGACACACGAGCTCGCGCGAGTGTTGCTGGCGGAGCAGGTCTACCGCGCTTTTACTATCATCCACGACCTGCCTTATCAAAAATGACGCAGTCAGTGAGTCAGTTCAAGTAAGAGAATTCGGATTAGGAGAATTCGATGGACAAAAGGAAAGTAAGACAATACGAAGCCAGGTTGACCGAGCAAAGAAATACGCTGCTCGGCATGGTGGAGCGAACCGAAGATTATGGTCGCGAGGCTGATCGCGATGTTAGTCAGGATCCCGCTGACAAGGCGTCGAACTCATATACTAAAGAGTTGCTTTTCTCTCAAAGCACGAATGAGCGCAACACCCTTAGACTGATCGAAGAAGCGTTGGATCGAATAACCGAAGGGGTTTTTGGCGAGTGTGTGAATTGTGGCCAGGACATTCAGGCTAAGCGGCTCGACGCGATACCGTGGACGCCTCACTGCATCAAGTGTCAGGAGCAAATGGAACAGGGTCTGTTGATTGAAAAAGAAGTGTAATGTGAATGCCTGCCCACCCGCCGTCAGAACCAAGGCCGGCTTGGTTGAGCCACACTCTTCGTTTAGCCTTCCGCTGAATCATCTTTGCGTCTGGAGAATCCGAGCGTGCTTCAACACGCACTTCGAACCGTCAGGGACGGGCTGCTTGGCCTTGCGTATCCCGAGGAGTGCCGCGTCTGCGGCGGCGCCGTCGAGTCTTGGGACGATGGCGTCGCGTGCGCCGCGTGCTGGAATGACGCGAATGTAACAAGACTCATTCACAGCTCCGTGTGTGCAAAGTGCGGAGTCCCGACGTCGCGGACGCTTGGCGGTGCGCAGCCGTCGCGTCCAAAGGCCGGCTCACGACTCTGCGGCATGTGCTCGGCGCTTCCTTTTGCCGCCGCCCGAGCGTGCGGAGTCTATTCCGGCGCGTTGGAGGTCAGCATACTCTTCTTAAAGGTCAATCCACATATTTGTTCTCGTCTGCGCTTGCTTATTGCACGCACTTTCTCAGAGCATCGCGAAGCGCTGGCGAGCGAAGTAGTGGTGCCGGTTCCGTTGCATCGGCTTCGAGAAAAACAGCGCGGGTTCAATCAGGCGGCGATTGTTGCAAGTGCCATTTCAAGGAAATTCAACCTGCAACTTGACGATCACTCGCTCGTGCGGACGAAGGCGACCGAGAGGCATCGTGCCGGGCTGGATGCGACGGATCGCGCTAAGTCGGTTGAACAGGCATTCACTGTTTCGGAGCCTCGGCTGATCGCAGGAACGTCAGTCCTATTGGTCGATGATGTGTATACAACTGGCAGCACGATCTGCGCGGCTGCGCGGTCTCTGCTTGAAGCAGGCGCTCGGCAGGTAAACGTGCTGACAATTGCGCGAGTTGGATGATGGTTGTGCCTCTTCAGACGGGAGTCCGAATCTAGTTGGTTTGGCAGCGGAGCCCTTCTGATCTCCGAATATTCGGATATCTCATTCAAGGTTTTGGATAAGCCAGAGCTTCGACCGATGTTATGTTACGTGCCCCGTCGTCGCAAACAATATGGCTGAGGCACTTATGGCTTAGGGCACAGTGAGCTTTCCAAGGGCATAGCAGTTGCAGATTTCACCGTTCGCTCCTTACTCAATTCACTTTGTCAATTTAGTTCTTAGATCGAGAGTCGGTTTTGCTTGTTCTTGGTCTAGTTGCCTGATAACGTTGCGCGGTTAGGCAATCAACTCGACGAAAGTCGATCAACATACGCCGAAGCAAGGGGTTTACTTCCCGTCGTCGCTCTGGCAGAAACGGCATTCGAAGTGAGCCATCCTGACATCACAACCAATGGTCAACCGGATTTTCAGGCGCAGAGTAAATGAACAGCTCTGGAGATTTCCGGAAGGCCCTCACAACCATTAGGAGGATTACCTTAAATGAGACGCAAGAAAGGGCTGGCTAGAGTAGTAACATGCTCGCTGTCACTGCTGCTGATAATGAGCTCATTTAGCGGCATGGCACTGGCACAGACGGCGACCGGTTCGCGCATAAGGGGCACCGTGATGGACGCACAAGGCGCAGTGGTACCCAACGCGGACGTGGTCGTTAAGAACAACGATACAGGCGCTGAGGTCAAGCTCAAGAGCGGCGACGATGGGTCGTTTACAGTGGCGTCCCTCCCGTCCGCGATGTTTACGGTTTCGGCCACCGCCAGCGGTTTTAAGACGACCACGGTTACGGGTGTAAAGACCGTCGTGGGTGATACCGTAAACGTAGAAGTGAAGCTGGAAACCGGCGCGACCAGCGAATCGATAACTGTTACCGGGGGAGCGGAAGTCCTCCAAAAGGAGACGACCACCATCGGTTCTGTTATTACCGGCAGACAGATCGCGGAGCTTCCGTTCACATCGCGGAGCGCGCTTGACCTGGTTCTGAATCTTCCAGGCACATCAACACCCGGCCGTCCTCGCACGTCCTCAGTGAATGGGCTTCCGCAAGGTTCGCTCAACATCACCATCGACGGCTTGAATGTTCAGGACAACCTTATCAGGTCTGGCGACGGATTCTTCACGTATATTCGTCCCAGCAGTGACTCCGTTGCA
>JADGNW010000335.1 GCA_017883315.1 Blastocatellia bacterium
CCCTCTTTGAACAAGGGCTCCTACCCAAACAGAGCTTTGATGAAGCTGAGTCTCGCTACAATGCGGCGCGCGCAGCTTACGATCTGTCGGTGCAAGGAGTCGAGAATCTTCGCAGCCAGTTGGCGCAATCTCGAGCGGCTACGGCGCTCGCGCAAAAGAAGGTGAATGATTCGAACATCCGCGCGCCGTTCGCCGGACAAATCAAGGAGCGCTCGGTCACTCAGGGTCAATATCTGAAAGTTCAAACTCCGGTCATGATAATCGTCAACATAGACCCGCTGCGAGTGCGGTTGAGAGTGCCCGAAAAGATGGCTGCCTGGGTGAAGACGGGTCAGGAAGTTACCGTTTCGGTCGAGGCCCATCCTGACAGCACTTTCAAGGGAAAGATCACGCGCATCAATCCGTCGGTCGATCAGCAAACGCGCGCGTTCGAAGTCGAGGCGTTGATTGATAACCACGAAGCGCTGCTCAAGCCCGGCTTCTTTGTGAAAGCTACGATTCCTTCGAGCTTCGTAGTCGATGCGCTGTTCGTCCCTCAAGACGCGCTGCTTTACGTGTACGGGGTGTACAAGGTGTTCGTGATCGATGGGAACACTCTTAAAGAAAAAGAAGTGAAGATCGGAGAGCGCTACGGCGACGATGTCGAGATAGTCGAAGGCGTGGCACGAGGAGAACGCATCGCACTGTCGACAAAAGGCCAAGCGCTGAAAGAAGGCGCGACGATAGAGATCGCAAATCAGGATTAAACCACAAAGGCACTAAGGCACTAAGAAATTGAAGGACAAACACTCTGCGAGCGAGCTGACGATTGCCTCTAAGTCTTTTTGTGACTTCGTGCCTTCGTGGTGGAGTTATTTCCGATGACACTTGCGGAACTGTGCGTAAGACGACCGGTGTTCGCGGTCATGCTGATTACGTTCCTGGTCGTTCTCGGAATCTTCTCGTTCCGCGACCTGGGAGTTGATCTCTTTCCTAAGGCGGACCCCGCGACCGTTACAATAAACGTGCGTCTTCCAGGCGCGACCTCCGAAGAGGTCACCACACAGGTCGTTCTCCCGCTCGAAGAAGCCGTCAGCACGATAAGTGGACTTGACGAATTGAACTCGCAAGCTACTGAAGGCAGCGCTCGAATCACTTGCACATTCCTGCTCGAGCGCGAGATCGAGAGCGCCGCCCAGGACGTTCGAGAGAAAGTTGCCGGCGCGCTTCGAAACCTACCGCCGAACATTCTGCCGCCAGTCATTCAAAAGGCTGATCCCGATTCCGATCCGGTGATCTCGCTGGTCATCGCCGGAGACAAGAGCCTTCGCGAAACGACTGAAGTCGCAGACAAGCAGATCAAGCGCGTGCTTGAAACGGTCGACGGCGTCGGCGAGGTGAGCATGACCGGCGGGCGCGAGCGGCAGATACGAGTCTACGCCGACGCCGAGAAGCTCAACGCGCACAGTATCACGATCAGCCAGCTTCAAAGCGCGATTCAAAGCGAAAACGTCGAAATTCCCGGCGGCCGGATCGTTCGAGGTGAATCCGAGTTGGGTATCCGCACGCTTGGACGCATCGACGCCGTCAGTCAGTTCGGCGACATCATTGTCTCGAACGTCAACGGTACACCGATTCGCGTTAGCGATATTGGCCGGGTCGAAGACAGCTTCGCGGAGCCCAGCACCTGGAACATGATCGAAGGCAAGCAGGCCGTCTCACTAGACGTACGGAGACAATCCGGAACTAACACCGTCAAGATCATCGCGGCGGTCAAGAAGAAGGTGGAGCAGATCAAGAAGACGCTTCCCCCTGGCGTGACCGTCAGAGTAATTCGCGATCAATCGGTGTTCATCAACGCGTCGGTTGCGTCGCTTGAAGAGCACTTGTTGTTCGGCAGTCTGCTCGCGAGCCTGGTCGTCCTGCTGTTCATTCGAAGTCTGCGGTCGGTGTTAATCGCGGCGGTTGCAATTCCGACTTCGATCATCGCTACGTTCACTTTGCTGAAGGCGATGGATTTCACCTTGAACAACATGACGCTGCTGGCGCTGACGCTTGCGGTTGGCATCGTGATTGACGACGCCATAGTTGTGCTCGAGAACATCGTCCGCTACATCGAAGAGAAGCACTACGAACCGAAGGAAGCTGCGATTGAGGCGACGAAGGAAATCACCCTCGCGGTCGTTGCTACGACGATCTCGCTGGTGATCATCTTCGTGCCTATCGCGTTCATGACAGGCTACGCCCGTCGGTATGTGAATCAGTTCGGATGGACGATGGCGTTTTCGGTGATGGTGTCGATGCTGGTGAGCTTCACGCTGACGCCGATGCTCAGCTCGCGCATGCTTAAACGTCTCGCGCGTAAGCGCGGTGACGTGACCGGCTCTGAAGACGGATCGCCATCCTCGCCATCCGGGGAGCCACAAGTCACGGATCAAGGCTCGCGCATAACGCATAAGGAAGAACACACTTCGAAAGACTCGCGCTTTTTCGGCTGGATCGATCGAGTTTACGGGCGCATCCTCGCGTGGTCGCTCGATCATCGCATGGTTGTAGTTGCGGTTGCGCTGGCGACGTTCGCGCTTACGTTTCCGCTGAACGCTATGGTCGGACGCGATTGGATTCCACCTGACGATCAAAGCGAGTTCCAGGTATCGATGAACTGGCCCGAAGGAACATCAGTCGAAGGAACCTCGAAGCAAGCTTTGGAAATCGCCGACCGCATCAAACAGATTCCCGAAGTCGATTTCGTCAATCCATATATTCACGAAGGCCTGGCGAGTCACAACCATGTCTACGTTCGGTTGGTCGACGTGTCGGCGCGCAAAGCTTCGAACCTCGATGTCGCAGCCAAGGTTCGCAAGATCACCGCCGAGTACAAGAACCTTCGGAGCAAGGTAATAATTCCGTCGGCGCTGGGCGGCGGCGAGCTTTACTTTCCGATACGTTCGGTGATCCTGGGTCCCGACTTTCAGAAGGTCGCAGAGTTGTCCAAGCAAGTCGCCGAACGGATGCGCAGCGTGGCCGGGTTGCTGGACGTCGACACAAGCGTCAGCCTTAACAGTCCAGAGCTTCAGGTGAAGATCGATCGCAGACGTGCGAGCGATCTGGGCGTGCGCGCAGCCGACGTTGCCAATGCCGTCAGATTGATGATCGCCGGCGAAGACCAGATATCGACCTACAAGGAAGGCGACGAGCAGTATGACGTCACGATGCAGTTGCTGCCCGAGCAGCAGCGAGATCGCGAGGTGCTTTCGCGGCTGATGATTCCGTCGAGTAAGGTTGGCCAGGTGCGGCTCGACAACCTCGCTACGATCGAGCACGGAAATGGACCTTCGCGAATCGAGAGATACAACCGGCAGTTTCAAGTTTCGGTGAATGCCAACAACGCGCCCGACTTTCCGCTCGATCAAGCGGCGAGAACGGTCACCGACGAGATCAAACAGGTCGGCTTGCCCGCGGGCTATTCGTACAAGCTCATCGGCACCGTGAAGATATTGGACGAGACGACTACAAATCTGATCGTTGCTTTTCTGCTTGCATCGATTTTCATGTACATGGTGCTGGCCGCCCAGTTCGAAAGCTTCCTGCATCCATTTACGATAATGCTGAGCTTGCCGCTGTCGATCCCGTTCGCGCTCTTTTCGTTATGGATCACGGGAAGGACGCTGAATCTCTGGAGCGCGCTCGGTGTGCTGCTGTTGCTGGGCATCGTGAAGAAGAACGGTATTCTGCAGGTTGACTACACAAACAAGCTTCGCGGGCAAGGAGTGCCATTGCGCGAGGCGATCCTTCAAGCTAACCACGTACGGCTCAGACCGATTCTGATGACAACGTTCTCGATTATCGGCGGCTTGATTCCGACGGCGATCGGCATCGGCGCGGGTTCGGCCCAGCGTTCTGCCATTGCAGTGACGATAATCGGAGGCCAAAGTTTGTGCTTGCTGCTGACATTGGTAGTGACGCCGGTGGCTTATTCGATCTTCGGCGAGCTGGAAGAGCGACGAGTATTCGCGGCGGCCAAGTCACGGCTGTCACGCGTGAAGCTGAGCGCAGCACGATTCTTCAGCTTCTTGATTGGTTAACTCACTACTTATGTCCCATCCTGCCGCAATCTGACTGAACCAATTCAATCAATCTGGTGCAATTCGCCTCGTAGCCAGCCGCGTTCGTGGATGCAATGCGGCCAAATCAATTTGGTTAACCTCACTTAGCTGTGTATGAGCGGAGTGGAACACGCATCGCCTAAGTAGCGCGGATTTCCGTGCGCCGGTCCGCTGAGAGAGCCATGAAACCGAACGAGCGCAGCAAAGACATCGCGAGCCTTTTCACGATGACCGTAACCGTGGTCGGGCTAATGGTCTTCGCCTATTCGGCGTTCGCGCTCGCGTTTCAGACGATCACCTTCGAATGGGTGCTGCTCGGCCTCGTTACTCTTCTGTTTGTGTCACGCGTTGATGCGGGAATCACCAGAGCTGGAAACCCGATCACTCTCTCTGAGACCTTTATCTACGTCACGGCCCTGCTCTACGGCACACACGCTGCGGTGGTGCTGGCGGGGCTTGAGATTGCCGCGCGCTCTGTCGGTTCAAAGGACCGCCGCCCAACAATGCTGTTCAACTCGGCGGCCATGAGCCTGTCAATCTTCGTTTCGAGCGCGGCGGTCACCTTCGCCTTTGGCGCGCCTCGTCTGCTAGTTTCAGATGTTGGTCGATTAGTCCTCGCCGCAGGCATGCTGGCGGTTGTTCACTCGCTGTTGCACTCGATAACGATGAGCGCGGCAACCGCGCTAAAGGAAGCTCGATCCGTTTTCGCAACCTGGAGAGAGTCTCTACTCTGGACTTCGATATCAGTTTTAGCCGGCGCAGCGAGCGCGTGCCTGATAGTCAAGCTGATCGCGGCCGCTTCTTTCTATGCCTTTATCGTCTCGGTTCCGATCCTCGCCGTCAGCTACTTCACTTACAGGACCTATCTCGATCGGGTCGAGACCACAAACCGGCACGCCGAGCAAATGGCCGAGCTCCACTTGAAAACCATCGAAGCGCTCGCCATCGCGATCGACGCCAAAGACGAAGTGACCGCCGAACACGTTCAACGCGTCCAGATTTATGCAACCGGTCTTGCGCGGCTGTTCGGGCTGTCCGAGCCCGAGATTGAAGCGCTCAAGGCCGGCGCTTTGTTGCACGACGTGGGCAAGCTTGCCGTGCCCGACCACATTTTGAACAAGCCCGGCGTGCTCACTCCGGCTGAGTTCGAGAAAATGAAAGTTCACACAATCGTCGGCGCGGAGATTCTCGAGCGAGTTGGTTTTCCTTATCCGGTCGTTCCCGTGGTTCGTCATCATCACGAGCGCTGGGATGGTCGCGGCTATCCCGACAAGCTGCGCGGCGACGAGATTCCGATGACCGCGCGAATATTGACGCTCTCTGATTGCTTCGACGCGGTGCGTGAGGACCGGAACTATCGCAAGGCGATGACTCGCGACGAGGCGATTGCGATGTTGAACGAGGGCAGCGGGACAGTTTTTGACCCGAACGTAGTCCGGACGTTTCTCGATCACCTCGACGAGTTTGAGGACGAGATCCGCGAGCAGCATGTTGACCATCAACGAGTCGTGCTCCTGCAACAACAGCAGGCTATCGCGCAGACCGCGAGCACCGAAAGCGGGCCCTTAGTCTACGAGCATATCCGCAGCGCGCATCGCGAGGTGATAACTCTCTACGACATCGCTCAAACGATCGGCACAAGCCTCAACCTGCGCGACACATTCGCGGTGTTCTCTTCAAGGCTCGAAGACATCGTAAGCTACACGACTTGCGCGTTGTATCTCATCCGGCCGGACTCAACCGACCTTGACGCGGCTCACGTAGCAGGCCGTCACGCTGAGTTGTTCAGTGGCAAAAGCATTCCATCAGGGTCCGGAATAACGGGTTGGGTTGTAGCCAACCGGCGCCCGATGCACAACTGCGATCCGCGTCTGGATTTTGACGTCTTGAAGGTAGAGCCGCCCGAGCAATATAAAACGGCCACGGTCGTGCCGCTCATGAAAGACGATCTGATGCTGGGTGCGCTTGCGATGTACTCGGCGGATCTCAGCTCATACACGGCTGATCATCTTAGATTGATCGAAGCGGTTGCCAAGCTGGCTTCGGATGCGATTGCCAACGCGGTGCATCACGAGCGAACGGAGACCAGCGCTCTGACGGACTTGCTGACGGGTCTGCCGAACGCGCGAGCCTTGAGATATCGGTTCGAAGAGGAAGCCGATCGCGCGCGGCGTCACCGCGACACCTTCTCGGTGTTGATGATGGACCTCGATGGATTCAAGGCGGTGAACGACAAGCTGGGTCACCAGGCGGGCGATCAATTGCTGAGGGAACTCACTGCCCTTCTGCTTTCTCACATTCGCTCCTCGGACTTCGTGGGTCGCTACGCAGGCGACGAGTTCGTAGCGATACTGCAAGTCGGCCGTGAAGAAGTGACCGAGCTTTCGCGGCGTATTCAGCTCACGATAGACCGTCACGAATTCGGCTTTGCGGGTTCGAAGCTATTCATGGGTGTAAGTGTTGGGAGCTCGAGCTTCGGAGTAGACGGCGAAACGTTAGACGAGCTACTGCTTGCCGCGGACCGCGCAATGTATGCGGACAAAGCGAAAAGGAAAGCGCTCTTCTCCGAATCGCGCAGTCTGAGTACTAATGATTCGGGTCAGTACAGGATTATGTAGGTACGAGGTCCGACTGTTGGTTCGATCCGGTCACCGGCCTTTGAGGAGTTCATCAACAGTAACGCCGATATCTTTGGCAATCTGCCTCAAAAGAATTGGTGAGATGTCCCGGCCCGCGTGAAAAGGAACCGTTGTGCAGCGTCTGTCGGGATGGCGATACTGCTTGTGAGAACCTCGCTGGCGAACTTCCACGAAGCCAAGCCTCTCCAAAAGGGCCGCAACCTCTCTAGCTCTCAGAACAGGATAGCTTCCCATCCTTCAAGCCACCCTCACCGTTTGTATACCAATGAACTCAGCCTCAATCTTCGGGTCGCCATCTTCGAGAAGCATTTCAAGAACCTCTCGAAGATTGTCGTTCAACTCATCAAGCGTGTCTGCTTGCGTATGGGCGCCAGGCAAGCCCGGCACGTAGCCAACGTACAATCCAGTGTCAGTGCATTTCTCAACTACCGCAGTGAACGTTCTCATACTCGATTCCTCACGCGTAGAATACCACCGGCGTCCGCAAGCGTCACCTAATGGAACGCGCTTCTACTTCACCTTTATCACCGACACAGTCAGGTCATCTTCGGGGCCGCCCACTTCCGACGAATGCTCGTCAACGGCGGTCGTGATTGCTCGGACTATCTCGTGAGCGCGGCGGTCGCTTGATGCGCGCACAACATCTTCAAGCCGTTTCATCCCGAACTCTTCATCGCGGGTATCTCGAGCTTCGACAACTCCGTCGGTGTACATAACCAGGATGTCGCCCGCGCGAAACTCCACTACCGACTCCGAGTATCGCGAAGTCTCGAACACACCCAGCGGGAGGCCGCCTCCTCGATCGAGAAGCTCGATGGTCCCGTCGCCGTGCAACAACAAGGGCGGATTGTGACCGGCGCTGATGTATAGCAAGCGCTTGTTCTCCGGATCGATCAAGCCATAAAAACAGGTAATAAATCTCTCACCGTCGGTCGTGTCGTGCACCAGACGATTTACTCGGGCCATCACCACTCTCATCGAGAGCTCGTTGATTACGGTCGCGTGGAAATAAGCTCGGAATGCGACCATGATCAATGCTGCGGCCAGCCCCTTACCCGAAACGTCCGCCACCATCACAACCAAGCGCTCTGAAATGGAGTCGATGAAATCAAGATAGTCGCCGCCCACTTCGCGAAATGGAATCGAGGTGCCGTAGATGTCGAAGTCCTTGACTAAAGGAAACGACCGGGGCATCAAACCCTCGACGACTTTACGCGCGAGCTCGAGTTCGCTTTCGACTCGGCGTTGCCGCATAACCTGACGATAGAGCAGCGTGTGATCGATCGCCGAAGCCGCAAGCGATGCGAACATCGTCAGCAATTCGAGGTCGCGCGCCTCGTAGCCGTTGACGTTATCAGCTTCAAGGTTGATGACACCGATGACCCGGCCATCGGCGCGAATGAGCGGCGCGGCAACTTCGGAGCGGGTTTCCGCGCGCACGCTAACGTAGCGGGCATCGCGCTTCACATCATCCACGATCTCGCCGGTGCGGTTGCGGATCACCCAACCGATTATGCCGCTGCCGGTGGCCAGGAATCCCTCGGAGATCGACTCCGGAAGATACCCGCGAGTCTTGAACTCGCTAACCTCGCCGCTGCGAGCATCGATCACGTAGATTACCGCAGCCGAATAATCGATGAGTTCTTTGATTGAATCGAAGATCGTGTCGAGCACTTCGTCAAGGTCGAGCGAGCTGCTCACCTTGCGAACGGCTTCGATGAGAGTTTCGATGGTTTTTTCGTGAACTGGCATCAGGATGTCTTCAGTCGGCATTTTGGAGAGCGCGCGAAATGAGTATGCTAGTTAGTCGGGCGCTTAATGGCAAGTGAGCAGGTTTCTGGGCGCCTTAGACTTAATTATTGACAGTGATCTAACGGTGACCTAGGATAAACACCGTTGGCGGACGCGCTCCCTATCGGGGTTAGTTGCCGCAGCTTTTTTCCTCTGATTTCAAGGTGTTCAATCTTCCCCACCTGCCCCGAGCTTCTCCTGCCTCCCTTCGAACGGACGCCGAGGAATAACCCTTTTTCACGGAGGGGCCATGCATTCGAGGCGATGTCTCTTCTTAACAGCGCTGCTCATATTGGCGTGTACATCGCCGGCATTTCCGCAGTCAGACCTTGCGACTACACGTTTCACACTACAGGTTGCTTCGTTCCCGGACACTGAGCCTGCCAATAAATTCGTCGTTCAACTCGCAAAAGCAGGAGAGCATCCCGCGTGTGCTACTGTCGAGTTGCAGGGACGCGGATTCTGGACTCGAGTCTTCGTAGGATTGTTTCCGACCGCTGATGCCGCGCGACGCTACGGCGACAATCTCAAAGCACGCGGAATCATCGCCGAGTTTCTCGTGAGAAAGGCCGAACTGAATCAAGCGGTCACACGACCGAGACAAGTCTCTCCGAGCGGTGCAAACACGAGCGACTCTGCGAGCGTATCAGCCGATTCATCAAGAACACAGAGTCGCCGCCCGACGGGTGAGCCCAACGTATCGAGTTTCATTGTTAACGACGACGCTTCAATGCGACTGCGGCTTACGGGCAAGCCAGACGAATTTCCCGGCGATTGTCCGGAACCCGTTAATTGCGCCGCAAGCTCTCTGCCGGTCATCGCCGCGGCGTTCATTCGACTCGCTCCTGCCATCGATACATCAGACATACCCAGACCCGACCCGGTCACGTTGGCCTTCAGACTCATCGTAGAATTGAGCTCTGTCGCGGAAACACCCCGGGGCCGAGGCGGATTATGGCTGACGGGCGATACCGTCGAAGGGTTGTCGCGCTTGCGCTGGATTGCGGGCGAGAAGAATGCCGGACTGATCAAGCTCGACGACGAGGGCTGCGTCCAACTTGACAAGCGACTGCTCGCAAAAGTCGCGGGCGTTGGCGCGGTTAGAGTGGAGGATCCTCTGCAGGTTGCGGACTACATCGCATCCAATGAGGGATTGCTCCTGCTCGTTCAGTTGGCGGAGGGCGGTTATCGTTATCTTCTACACATAGGCAACCAGATTCCCACGCA
>JADGNW010000052.1 GCA_017883315.1 Blastocatellia bacterium
CCAATAAAAGACATTTCCAGAGCAAGGAGGGATTTGCTGCGATTTACACGCTGGTTGTTCATTTGGACCTTCTCCTTTCGTCAACGTAAGCGTTGACGTAACAAGTTGCGATGATCTCCATATCCAATAGCCAACTTCAGGTAGTCAGCTCGCAGGAGCTTCGAAACGATCCCGAAATCAACGGCGATTGTTAGAGCGGTTTCTCCTCTGAGAGCCAAAACTCACTCGCCTAAGACAACTCGGATTCTTCTAAATTCATATCCGCACAAGCGGGTGTATTGCGAATTACGTGAACGGAAGCTAAAACGCACGTGCTGATTGCGCAACCGCGCGGATTTGCCAGAACGGCGCTACTCTACTATTCGGTCAGACAAGTGTCAGGCGTTCTCGCCGACTGGTGCTGTCCTAGGACAGTACCCGCCGACTGTTCTCCCACTCGATATGAGGACAAAAGGTCCCCCGTTCCCCGGAAATTCCTGACGCTCTCAAGAGGAACCCTAATCGAGCCTGCGAAGGCAGGTTTGTTGCTCTCTCACTTTAGGTGTTCGCTTACAAGACGCGACGTTCGGGTCGCGAATGCTATAATCCTGCTTCGACCTTAACCGGTTGCCCATGCATGTTCTCATTGTAAAGCTCAGCTCAATCGGCGACGTTGTGCACACGCTGCCGGCGGCGGCTCTGCTCAGACGAGCGCTCCCTGACGCGCGCATCGCGTGGCTGGTTGAACGTCGAGCCGGCGCAATACTCAAGGACTCGCCGGTTATTGATGAGCTTATCGAGTTTGACTCGCGCGCGTGGCGCAAAGACTTCTTCAGCGGCTCAGGAATTGGGGAAGTGCGCGCGCGACTTGGTGAACTTCGGGAAGCGCCCGGCGTCAATGGCAAAGGTCGAGCTGACATAGCACTGGACTTTCAAGGTCTGATCAAATCCGGGCTGCTCGCTTTTGCATCGCGGGCGAAAAGGCGAATAGGATTTGAGACAAATGATCTGCGCGAGAAGCCAAGCAGAGTGTTCTTGACCGAGCAGGTCGAAACGTCGGAGCTCAAGCACGTGATCGAAAAAAATCTGGCGCTTGCTCGCGCGGCACTTTCTGATTCAAGCAAGCCAACCTCACAGACCTACCTGTCGAACAGCGATTACGAGTTTCCCATCTCGACATCGACTGATGATGAAAGATATGTCGACGCGATTATCGAGAATATGCGCGCCGGGTTCGCAATAATCAATCCGGGTGGCGGATGGCCAACGAAGCTGTGGCCCTCGGAGCGTTACGCTGGACTCGCGGATTGGCTTTGGCGTGATTGCGCGCTTGCATCGTTCGTGACCTACGGGCCTGGCGAAGAAGCGCTCGCGCGAAGCGTTGCCGATGGAGCGCGGTCTGGCACGGCTCGTCCGATCGCCTCCACGCTCAAACAGTACGTAGCCTTGGCGCGCCGCGCCTCGTTGTTTGTTGGAGGCGACACGGGGCCGCTTCATCTGGCTGCTGCAAGCGGAACTCCAATTGTCGGACTCTACGGACCGACTTCTGCTGAACGCAACGGCCCGTTTGATCTTCGAGATATCACAGTCGGGCGAGACTTGTGGTGCCGCGCGGATTGTCACCGCCGTAGCTGCTGGCATTGGGAGTGTATGGACATTCCTTTAAGCGACGTTCAGCGCGCGATCGTGAAGCGGCTGTCGAGCGCGCAGGAGAAGCGGCATTGACCTTCAAGCAAATCGCTCAACGCATCCGAGTGCCGGCCGGCTTCGCGCTTGCGCCTCTACTTTTTATCTCCGCGCACCCATCGCCGGGATCGCTCGCGGCGGGAGCATTTATCGCCGTCATCGGGCTTGCGATTCGCGCCTGGGCATCGGGTCACTTGAACAAGAATCAAGAGCTGGCCACCTCGGGTCCTTATGGGCACACACGCAATCCGCTATACCTCGGAACGTTCTTACTGGGAATGGGAGTCGCTATCGGCAGCGGAGCAGCCTGGTTCGTTGCGGTTTTTGCGGCGGTGTACCTGGTGATCTACGTCCCGGTGATGCTGGCTGAACGTGACACTATGCGCGATTTATTCTCGGACGAGTACGAGGAGTACAGCAAACACGTGCCGTTGTTTGTGCCGCGCTTCACTCCCTACGGCGGGCATAGCGCGCACTCGTATGCCGCACAGCTCAAGCGAAAGGTCTGGAGGGGCGGAAGGCGATTCGAGCTCGCGCTGTATATGCGTCATCGCGAGTACCGCGCCGCGCTCGGCTTCGCAGTGGTCTACGCGCTCCTTGCAACCAAAATGTTTCTGTGACATCGGGTCGTTTCGTTGTCGATGTTCAAGACGATCTCAATTCTGACGATAGGACTACTGATCGGTCTGAGTCTTTCCGCTGCCCAGAGCTCACCCGAGAAGATCGCCTTCACGCCGCCGAACGTAAGTCAGCCGCTGCCATTCAAGATCGGCGAGACACTCACTTACGAAGTGAATTTTTCAAAGCTCATCTTCTCGGGCACCATTGGCGAGCTCAAGCTCTCGGTCTCAAAGGCAACCGAATCATCCAAGCCAGAGATGCTCGAGCTCAAAGCTGAAGCTGTCTCGAAGGGATTCTTTCCCGCACTGTTCGGAGTCAAAGTCAAAGATCGCTACGTCTCGCTGGTCAATCAGAAGGACTTTGGAGTTCATGCTTCGACCAAGCTTCTCGACGAAGGGAAGGTCCGCCGCGAGCAGAAGTCTCTAGTGAATCGCGAGGCCGGGCGGGTCACTTACACTGACCGCGATCTGACGAAGGAGAAGAGCGAGCCGAAGGTCAAAGAGAAACCATCACCTTCGTGGGTCCAGGACCTGCTTTCGACCATCTACTTCGTGCGAACGCAACCGCTGAAGGAAGGCGATGTGATTCCTGTGCCGGTCAGCGACGGCGGAGAGGTTTACAACATCGAAGTCGTGGCGGGCAAGCGCGAGGAGATAAAGAC
>JADGNW010000336.1 GCA_017883315.1 Blastocatellia bacterium
GCAGCGCCCGTCACTGAATAAGTCGAAATGCCGGAAGGGTCGTCATCAGCCGCGCCGGTGATCAAGCCCGGTCCCAGTTCCGCGAAAAAGTGCCGAACACCGCGAGGATGGACGCCGGGGCTTTCGCTCTTCTTCTTTTTCTTAGTCATTCAGTTCTTTGCCTTCAAGTTGAAGAGCCGTCGCCCAGCCAGCCACCCGCAAAACCTGCGCGGCGCAACCCGTCAATTATGTATGGACAGCGGCGCATTAGCCGCCAGGGAAATCCCGAGCGATAGTTCTCAATCATCAAAACTATCGGGCCCTGATCCAGACCATAGTAGCCTTTTGAGATCCATTCGCTGCTTGCCGCGGTCGAAAACGTGGGATTGAAGCTGCACTTGAATCCGTAGTGGCTGGTCATCTCAGGAAAAGTCTCGTCGAAATATTGCATCGAAGGCAGCACGATCTCGGGCGCGAACGGAAGTGAAGCGACTACGGCCCACGGCGCCAGCGTGCCGTCATCCGGCCCGTTGGGAACAGCGCGGGCTTTGTAGTCGTAGAACTTGCGCCACCTGCCTGCGATCTTTCTTCTAGCTGGTCCCGGACCGTCGCTCGCGGTCAACCCCCAAATGTATTCGCCATAACCTTTGAAGTCTCGCGGATTTCGCATCGCGTACTGCTGCTGAATGTAGGTGGCGCGGCGGCTGTTTTCGAAATAATCGATCTTCTTGCCTCGCATGTACTGGTCGTGAATGCCACGAAAATCGATCCACATGTGCGAAAGCTGATGGATGAAGAGCGGACCCGCGTAGAGAAACTCCTGGCGGTAAAGCTTCTTCCACTTGTAAGTCCTGGTCCATGCCTGGTAGCTCCTGGCCGGCAAAGGGTGCGTCGGCGAAGCGAGAGCGAGGACGTAAAGAATGAGCGCTTCGCTATAACCTTGCCAGCGATACTTGATGAACCCGCTTTCAGGTTTCCATCCCTGCGTTACCGTGACTCCGCGGTTCTGCGTCCAACGCCAGTCCGCCCGGCGATAGATGGCGTCGGCAAGCGCGCGAATTTCGCGCTCATCTTCGTTGTCGCGATCAAAATACTCCGCGGCCGTCAGCGCTCCCGCGATCAAAAACGTCGAGTCGACGGTCGATAGTTCGCAGTCCCACGTCCGTCGCCCGGACTTCATGTCGAGAAAGTGGTAGTAGAAACCCTTGTATCCGGTGGCATCCGGTTCCCTTCCCTGCCGGCTTTTAAGGAAGAAGCGAAGGGTCGTGAGGGTTCGCTCGATCGCGTCCTTGCGCGTAACGAATCCCCTCTCGACGCCTACGGGATAACAGGCGAGGGCAAATCCGGTGGCAGTGATACTGCACGGAGATCCTTCGCGGGTGCTGTCCGGCACGAGCCCATTGTCTGGATTCGTCTCTTTCAGGAAATAGTCGAAGGTAAGACGCTGGAGCGTCTCGAGCTTCTGATCAGAAAAGGAATGTTTTTTCGCGTTCACCGCAATCGCAGCAATTTCGCAGCGGGTTCGAAAAACGTATTTTAAGGCGGGAATCTTCCTCGAATCAAAGGGCCCGGCGCACGGCCCGGCGCACCACTTCGGCCGTCAGTCCAAACACCAGATGCGACGCGAGTGCGTATGCATGCGTTGAGATAGGATAAGAAGTCGGACCCTTTGCGAGTCCCAGCAGCGGCAAGGCTCCTTCGTCGACCACCACGCAGAACGCCGCGCCGAACGGAATTCCCGCGAGAGTTGTCACTTCAGGTTCGCACTCCGCCGCCAGTCCGTAAACCGCGCCGGCGCTCGCGCCGACTGCATAATGAACAAGCGGACCTGTGACCTCTTTTTCTCGATCAGTAAGACTGTGCCCAAAGACAACTTCCGAAATTGCTGAAGCCGTCTTCACCGTCGCCGGTTCATCATGATGGTCACTTCGGGTTTGCTGGAGCTGTCGCTCATCGTCTCCACCGAACGAAAGCCACCAGTACTGAAATCTATCCATGGCCCAGGACGCAACCACACCTCCAACGATGCCGGCCGCGATTCCCTTCCATGCGCTGCGATTGCTCCGCTCTTTCATTTCCTACCGGGTCACGCCTCGGGCCGATGGCCATCTCTATTTACGCACGAACTTGCCAATGTCCTCGATTGCCTCGCCGACCTTGCGCTTGATCTTTCCGACCTGTTGGCGAGCGTCACCGTCCAAATGTTCGGCGGCGCCCCGACGTTCCATCTCCTTGTCGTCAATCACGTGACCCACTTTTTCCTTAACCGCGCCCACGGCTGCTTCGTATTTTCCCTTAACTTCGTCCTTGTTAGGCATTCCCATAACTTCCCTTCCCTTCCTGTGTTTAGTCAGTTTCTTATTTGCCAATATGGATGTTCGACAGCGAGCTAAAGAGTCCAAACACACTCAGGAGCCAGAGCACTACCGCAATGACAACTACTATGTTCAGAATCTGTTTGATCTTTCGATCCATCGGAATGTAGTTGTTGACTAACCAAAGCAACACGCCTACCACAATGAGAACAACAACTACCTGAATTAGCGGCATAGCTCCCTCTCTCTCTGAAAAACAATACCCGGCACCTTAAGAACAACGAAGGAAACACTATCATCGGCAGCTAAGACCGTCCGTGCGCTAACACACAAAGCGCAAAGGCTGTCCCGCGAGACTTTCGGGATAAGCAGGGATTGGATCAAATGAAATCAGAAATAGGAGTTCACCAGACGTATCGCCAGAAGAGTCGGCGCCGACCGGACGGACGTGAGGATTATCCAACTACCAGGGGAATGATGATCTGTTATCCGAGCAAACGATCGAACTCGTCTTTGACCACCCGGTAACACTCGCAGACAGTCGCTTCCAGTTTCTTTCGGTCGAGGATCTTAACGTGACCGCGCACGTAACTGATCGCTCCGGCGTCTTGCAGGCGACCCGCAGCCACCGTTACTCCTTCGCGCCGCACACCCAACATATCGGCAATCAGTTCCTGAGTCATGATCAACTCGTCTGCCTTCACTCGATCGTGGCTTAGCAAAAGCCAGCGGCAAAGTTGCTGCTCGACCGAGTGGAGACGGTTGCAAACAGCCGTCTGTGAGATCTGAGTAATCAACGCCTGGGTATAACGCAGTAGCAACTGTTGGAATTTCCCACCCAGCCCAAATTCATCTTGGAGCACCCTTGCCTTCATCTTCAGGGCTTCGCCGGCGCTCTGTACCACGGCCCGGTTGGGCATGGTGCCGCCGCCCATAAAGAGGGCAATCCCAACTACGCCGTCATTACCCGTCAAACCCATTTCGGCGCTGGTGCCGTTTTCCATGGTGTACAGCAGCGAGACGATTGAGGTGGTAGGGAAGAAGACGTATTCCAGGTGTCCCCCAAACTCGTACACGACTTCACCGAGAGTAAATGAGACTGGCTGCAATTTTGGCAGCAGGCGCGCGTATTCCTCGGGCGGAAGCAACGCGAGCAGCCGGTTTTCAGCGGGCTCAGTCGGTGTGGCGATTGCGGGCATCAATGTTCTCTATGCTTAGGTAAACTCCAGAATCACGAACAATTCGATTGGAAGACAATCTGAATTCTACTCCATGGGGAAGGGACCTTCAAGAGGCAAATGAAACTGTGGAGATCAGTGCGATGAGCACTGACTTAGCGGGTAATGCCTCACGGATCCAGACCGATACTATCTATCACCAGCACTATATATTGCTCATGTACTATATGCTCTGGTTGACATATATCTTTGTGAAGTGTAAGGTTGGGTAGAACCGAGACCAGCTAACTCCATTCTCAGCCCCTTTGGGATCTTCCAGATCGTCTGACACCTAACAGCTCAATTACCAAGATGACAGGGGTTACCTTCGTTTATTAAAGATGGCCTGGCATGTTCCATTGCTCGGACTGGAACCATTGGTAGCACACCGTAAAAGGAGATCGAAAATATTTTATGACGAATATTCAACCACTGCATGACCGCGTGATTGTGAAACGCATTAATGAAGGCGAACAGGTTCGCGGCGGCATTATCATTCCCGACACGGCCAAAGAGAAACCGCAGGAAGGCGAAGTGATCGCCGCCGGGCTTGGTAAATACAAGGAAGACGGCTCGCGCCAGGCATTGGATGTCAAGGCAGGCGACCGCGTCTTGTTTGGCAAGTACAGCAGCTCAGAGATCAAGGTCGACGGTGAAGAACTGTTGATTATGCGCGAAGACGAGATTCTGGGAATCATCAAGCGCGCAGGCGCGGCTGCCGGCGGCAAGAAGCACAAATAGGTTCTTGGGTAACGCAAACTAGTTTGCGATAGGAACCCAGGCTGGCGATCGAGACCAACTTCACGATCCGCAAACTAACAGTTTGCGTCACAACTTTCATCAGGAGAAGAAACAAAGATTATGGCAAAGCAAATAATTCATGGCGAAGAATCACGCGCGGCAATTTTACGCGGCGTCAATCAGCTCGCCGACGCAGTTAAGATCACCCTCGGACCAAGGGGGCGCAACGTCGTACTTGATAAGAAATACGGCAGCCCGACCATCACCAAAGATGGTGTGACCGTGGCGAAAGAGATCGAGCTCAAGGATCCCACAGAGAATATGGGCGCGCAGATGGTGCGCGAAGTGGCGTCAAAGACCAGCGATATCGCGGGTGACGGCACGACTACGGCGACGGTGCTGGCGCAGGCTATTTTTCGCGAGGGCGTGAAAACCGTCGCGGCGGGTGCGAACCCGATGGCCTTGAAGCGCGGCATTGATAAAGCGGTTGAGCGGGCGACCAAAGAGATCAAGAAAATGTCCAAGCCGGTCACCGGTGACATGATCGCGCAGGTCGGCACCATCTCGGCAAATGGCGACCACACCATCGGCGAGTTAATCGCCGAGGCGATGCAGAAGGTCGGCAAAGATGGCGTTATCACCGTCGAAGAATCGAAGACGATGGAAACGGCCCTCGAAGTTGTCGAAGGGATGCAGTTTGATCGCGGCTATCTTTCGCCCTACTTCGTTACCGACGCGGACACAATGGTAGCCGTGCTTGAGAATCCAGCCATTCTGCTGTGCGAGAAAAAGATTTCCTCGCTGCGAGACATGCTGCCCATTCTTGAGCAGGCGGCAAAGCTGAGTAAATCAATTCTGATTATTGCAGAAGACGTTGAAGGCGAAGCATTGGCGACCCTCGTGGTCAACAAACTGCGCGGCACCATCACCGTCGCCGCGGTGAAAGCGCCCGGCTTCGGCGATCGTCGCAAGGCAATGCTCGAAGACATCGCGGTCTTAACCGGCGGCACAGTTATCAGCGAAGACCTCGGCATCAAACTTGAGAACGTCAAGCTTGAAGACCTGGGCAGCGCGCGGCGGGTCACGCTCGACAAGGAAACCACAACCATCATCGATGGCGGCGGCAACACCAAGGACCTGCAAGGTCGCGTGAAAACGCTCAAAGCGCAAATCGATGATACTTCGTCTGATTATGACCGTGAGAAGTTGCAGGAGCGGCTGGCGAAACTCGTCGGCGGCGTCGCGATCATTCGCGTCGGAGCAGCTACCGAAACCGAACTCAAAGAGAAGAAGGCACGCGTCGAAGACGCGATGCACGCCACCCGAGCAGCGGTTGAAGAAGGCATCGTCCCGGGCGGCGGCGTGGTGCTGATTCGCGCGGCGAAGGTGCTGGATAAATTCAAATTATTCGAAGACGGCGACGTGACCGGCGACCCTGACGAGCAAATTGGCGTCCAAATCGTCAAGCGCGCGCTGGAAGAGCCTCTGCGTCAGATAGTCGCAAACGCCGGCCTGGAAGGCGCGGTGATTGTCGAGAAAGTTCGCTCTGAAAAGAATCCGAACGTCGGTTACAACGCAGTGACCGAGAAGTTCGAAGACCTGGTGGCGGCGGGCGTTATTGATCCCGCCAAGGTCACACGGTGCGC
>JADGNW010000337.1 GCA_017883315.1 Blastocatellia bacterium
ACAAAGGCTTGACCGTCGCCTGTGGACCTCCCGGGCTGATGGGCGGAGTAAACACGCTCTATCACAGCAACGGCGACGGAACTTTCACCGATGTTTCGGAAAAAGCGGGCATCAGGAAAACCAACGGTACTTATGGGCTCGGCGTTCTGGTAGCAGACTTCGACAACGACGGCTGGCCCGACGTCTACGTCGCGAACGATTCTTCTCCGGCCGCGCTTTATCACAACAACAAAAACGGAACCTTCACGGATGTCGGCACCGAATCCGGGTGCGCGTTCAGCATCGACGGCAAACCTCAAGCGGGCATGGGAGTTTCGGCTGGTGACTTCGATCGCGATGGCTGGCTCGATATTTTTAAGACCAACTTCTCAGGCGACACTTCGACGCTCTATCACAACATCGGCAAAGCTGTATTTGATGATGTGACCTTTCCGGCAGGAGTAGGATTGACTACGCGGTGGTTAGGCTGGGGCTGCGGCTTTTTCGACGCGGACAACAACGGGTGGTTGGATATCTTTCTCGTCAACGGCCACGTATATCCTGAAGTCGAGAAGCTCACCACCGAAGCCGGCTATGCCCAGCGAAAGATCCTTTATCGAAACATGGAGAACGGACGCTTCGAGGATGTCTCCGACAAAGTCGGGAGCGCGGTGACCGGGCCTTCACCATCTCGCGGCTGCGCGTTCGGCGATTACGATAACGACGGCGACATAGATATTTTGATTAATCCCGTCAACGCCGTGCCCGAGCTGCTGCGATGCGATTCGACAAATCAAAACAACTGGATAACGATCAAGACGGTCGGCGTGAAGTCCAATCGTGATGGAATTGGCGCCCGTATCAAGTGCGTCACTGAGGACGGCGCCCAGATCGACGAAGTGCGCAGCGGCGGCAGCTACTATTCGCAGAACGATCTCCGCGTGCATTTCGGCCTGGGCAAGGCTCGAAAAGTGAAGGCGCTTGAAATACGATGGCCAAGCGGGCAGGCCGACTCGGTCAACGATGTACCCGCCAATCAAATAATCGTCGTGAAAGAGGGCACGGGGTTGGTAAGAACATCGTCATCGGAAAAGAAGTAGCTGATGGATAGAACACGGATTTGGACGGACGCGACGGACTATCACGGTTCTTATTTGTGTGGACCCGTCGCATCCATACCGATCCGGGTTCTATCGATGCTGTCGATGATCGCGTTTGTGTTCCCGACAGCTTTTGCGCAGCGCGGCACACCCGCGAGCCCAGAGGCTCATTACAATCGAGGCCTCGCGCTGTTGGACAAACAGCAGACTGATCGCGCAATCACCGAACTGAAAAGCGCTATCGCACTCAAGCCCGCGTATGCCGATGCTCACAACGCGCTCGGTCTCGCGCTTGCGCGAAAGGGCGAGCTGGAACCGGCGGCTGAATCTTTCCGCAAAGCGATCGCGCTCGATCCGAAACTCTACAAGGCCCACCGAAATTTGGGCACAGCCCTTCAACAACTCGGAGACCTCGACGGGGCAATAGAAGCCTTCAAGCGGTCCGCTTCGATACAACCAGATGACGCCGACTCTCACTTGTTGCTGGGCGTTGCTCTTCAGCGCAACCAACTGGTCGACGAGTCAATCGCGGAGCTTCGCGAAGCCTTAAGACTGAATCCCAACATGATCGAAGCTCACTACTATCTCGGGTACGCGCTCGCAGCCAAGGGTGACCTTCGAGAGGCCATCGCTGAGTTCGAAATCGTGGTGAAACTGAAGCCCGACTTCGGCGAAGCTCAGTACTATCTCGGCACGGCGCGCTGGTTTTCGGGCGACGTCGCTGGAGCAGTTACGGCGTTGAGGGAAGCGGTGAAGCTAATGCCCGATCACGCCGATGCGCACTACTACCTTGGTCTGGCTGTGAGAAAGAGTGGCGATCTTCAAGGCGCGATGACGGAGCTCAGCACCGCCTCTCGACTGGCGCCGGATATGATTGAATCCCGCCACGCGATGGGTCAGGTGCTGCAAGAGAACGAAGACATGGACGAAGCGATCGAAGCGTTTCGCGCGGTGATAAAACTAAAGCCCGACTACGTCGACGCCTACAACAATCTGGGCCTCGCGCTGGTCTCGAGGCGCGATCCGGATGGAGCCATTGCGGCTTTCAACAGCGCACTCAGGCTGCAGCCCAATAATCAGGTGGCTCACCATAACCTGGGCATGGCGTTCATTCAAAAAGGCGACTATGCTGGCGCGATTGGCGAGTATCAAAAGCTGATCGCGCTTGTGCCTGAAAGCGCGGAGGCGCACTACAACCTCGGCCTCGCTATGAAATACAAAGATCAGTTCGACGAGGCGGTTGTCGAGCTGAGAAGAGCGATCGCGCTTCAGCCCTCGTTGCAGGAAGCTCACTACACGTTGGGCGTGATCTTCTTACAGCAGTCGAAGCTGGCCGAAGCGGCCTCGGCTTTCAGCGCGGCTGTAAAATCGAAGCCTGATTATGCAGAAGCGTACTACGCGCTGGGCACGGTGCTTCAACAGCAAGGCAGGCTCGACGACGCGATAGCGGCGTTCCGACAAGCGCTCACTTACGCGCCGAACGCTCCTGAGATTCACAACACGCTGGGGACGGCACTCCGTCAGAAGGGCGATATGGATGGCGCACGACCGGAGTTTCAAGAGGCGGCGCGGCTCAACAAAAAGAAGTCAGATATGCAGGCGGCGATTTTTGCGGCAAACACCGGCAGAGCTCGATTGAAGGAGGGAAACATCGACGCTGCGATCGAGAGATTTGAAGCTGCGATCAAACTCTTTCCTGATGATGCGAAGGTGCATTACGACCTGGCGAGAGCGCTTCTGCAGAAGGGTCAGAAGCAAGCCGCTCAAGCGGAGTATCAGAAGGCGAAGCAGCTCGAGCCCCGTTTGAAACCGCTGAAGTAACGTGCGCCTCGGGGCTTGTTTTTCAATTGTAGAACCCACAGAATACGCAGTGCCCTTTCAGTCTATGAACATCAGTAGCTCAATACAGGGTTTTACTCTTGCGGTCTCTTTGAGTCTTACACCTTAATATTACTTCCACGAACCGGATAAATTAATGTTCGAAGGCAACTCAGTACGCCCGCGCTTGCTCGCCGTGGTTTCGATCCTGATGATCGCATGCCTGGTGCCAACCATCTTCCTCGCGCAGACACCGGCGCAAGCCCCTTCCGAACAGAAGCAGGGCATGGGCGTTTCAACTGGCGAGGCCCGCACATACACTTCGCGCCGCACAGTGGGAGTCACTGATCCGAAAGCTCCCGTGATCTTCGAAGACATTACCGCTCGAACTGCGCTTTCGAAGTTTCGCCACCGCTCCGGCGGATCTGAAAAGAATTTCATTCTCGATGCGCCATCCGGTGGAGTGGCGATACTGGACTATGATGGCGACGGGCGCCCTGACATTTACCTGCTAAACGGCTCGACGTTCGATGCAATTCGCGGCAAGGAAAAACCACCGCGCGCTGCGCTTTTTCACAACCTCGGAAACTGGCGCTTTGAAGACGTGACCGACAAGGCAGGCGTCGCCAACGAGCGGTGGGGAATGGGGGTTGCAGTCGGTGACTATGACAATGACGGGAGGCCCGACATTTATGTCAGTAACTACGGTGTGTCGCGCCTCTATCACAACAACGGCGATGGCACCTTCACAGACGTCGCCGAAAAGCTCGGCTGCGCGCGCAAAGGCTGGAGCACGGGGCCAAGCTTCGGAGACTACGATAGAGATGGTCGATTAGACATTTTTGTTCCCGGCTATCTTGAGTTTGACATAGACAATCTGCCTCTCAATCCCGCGGACTTCGGAAAGCCCGGTGTCTCGAAAAACTTCTGTCAGTTTCGCGGCACTCCGGTGATGTGCGGACCACGCGGCTTGAAGGGCGAGCACGATTCGCTTTACCACCAAAGAACTGACGGCACCTTCGAAGAGGTCAGCGTGAAGGCGGGCGTGAGCGATCCGGAGGGGTTTTACGGTTTCTCGTCCGCGTTCATTCACGCCAACGAGGACGATCTCCTCGACCTGATGGTCGTCAACGACTCGACGCCGAAGCTTCTATATATCAACAAGGGCAACGGCACCTTCGAAGAAGTTGGCTATCCGTCGGGCGTCGCATTGAGCGAGAACGGACGCGAGCAGGCGGGAATGGGACTGGCAATCGGTGATTACGACAACGACGGGCGAGTCGATTTTTACATCACCAACTTTTCGGACGACTATAACACTCTGCTGCACAACGATGGCGAAAGCAATTTCAGCGACGTGTCATTCCAGGCAGGACAAGGCGAGATCACACTTCCGTTTCTCGGCTGGGGCACAAGTTTCATGGATTACGACAATGACGGGTGGAAGGACATCATAGTTGCGAACGGGCATGTCTACCCAGCCGTCGATAAGTACCAATGGGGAACGAGCTACGCCCAACAGCCCTTGCTGCTGCGCAATCTCGGCACGGGTCGATTCGAGCGCGTGCCCGCAGCTCCCGGCAGCGGTCTCGCAATCGCGATTCCTGCGCGCGGAGTTGCGGTTGCCGATTTGGACGGAGACGGATTGCTTGATGCTGTGATCAATAACATGGACTCGTCTCCCACGGTGTTGCGCAATGTAACCAGACCGGCGGGGCACTGGATAGAACTGCACTTAGTTGGGGACGTGAGCAAGGGGAGTCCCAAGGATGCGATAGGAGCGATAGCTTATTTGACCACGGGTAGGCTTCGCCAACGCGCCGATGTGATAAGCGGCGCCGGCTACGCCTCTCAGAATGACCTTCGTCTGCATTTCGGACTGGGCGCTGCAACGAAGATCGATAAGCTTGAAGTGAAGTGGCCAGACGGTAAGCTTGAAGCAATCAGCATCAGTGGTTGCGATCGAGTCGTCACGATCGTCGAAGGCGAAGCCGCGGCGAGTAACCACAAATAGATGCTAGCCGACACCCGGCTTCCAGTTTCATTCTCAGATGACTGGTTGCAATGAAGCCGAGACGGCTACGCAAACGTGGATCGGGTCAAAATGACTGCGCACGCAGTTGCTTGCTGCACGTTGAGTCATTAGGCCGCATCTGATCAGCGGGTCTTTTGATGTGATGAGTCAAAACTTGATTTGGTTCCGATCTTGTGAATGACTGTGGATGGGTTTCGCTCAGCTATTTGAGGGAATAATGAAACTTAAAGCCGCAACCGCGCACTTCCGAATGAGGGTATATCAATTGCTCTGCCGTTACGTACGCCTTAGTACGGTGTCTTTTTCAACTGGCCAAGCCGTACGAGGCTGCTTTACCTATTCTCAAGCAATATCCTTATGAAGCTTTCAAGCCGAATAAAAATGTATTTTCGCGCCTACCGGTTTATGGCCAAAGGTCTGTTGTCAACCGACCATCCTGTGCTGGCGCACATCATTCCGATGCGGCGATGCAATCTCTCGTGTTCCTATTGCAACGAGTACGACGACTTTTCCAGCTCTGTCCCAACCCAGGCAATGTTGGCGCGTTTGGATAAGCTCGCAGACCTCGGCACTACGGCGATCATTATCAGCGGCGGTGAGCCGTTAATGCATCCGGAGATTGAGAAGATCATAAGGAAAATAAGGCAGCGCGGAATGTTGGCGTGTCTGATTACCAATGGGTACCTTCTCACGCGGGAGAAAATTAAGAAGCTCAACACAGCAGGCCTGGAGTACATGCAAATCAGTATCGACAACGTTCGGCCGGATGATGTGTCGAAGAAGAGCCTCAAAGTGCTCGATAAGAGACTGGTCTGGTTATCGGAGCTCGCGGAGTTCATAGTGAACATCAACTCGGTGATCGGGGGCGGCATTAAGACTCCTGAGGATGCGCGGACCATCGGATCGCGCGCCGTCGAGTTGGGGTTCTCGAGTTCGCTGGGCATCATTCACGACGGACTGGGGACACTCAAGCCGCTAAAGGGGGTCGAGCGCGACGTTTACTTTGAGATGAAAGACCAGGGCAAGAAGGGTTATGTCAGGTGGAACGGATTTCAGAAGAACCTGGCCGATGGCAAGCCCAACCAATGGAGATGTCGAGCCGGTGCGCGCTACATTTATGTTTGCGAAGACGGGCTCGTGCACTATTGCTCACAGCAACGTGGTTACCCCGGAGTTCCACTTGAGAGCTACACCAAAGAAGACATTCGGAGAGAGTACTTAACGAAGAAGGCGTGCGCACCTTACTGCACAATCGCCTGCGTGCATCAAGTTGCCACATTCGATAACTGGCGCGACCCCCAAACGCTTGGCGTGAGGGGCGCGGTCCGTCGCGAGTCGCTGCAGGCGATTAAGACACTGTACCAAATCGAACAAACGGAAAAAGTCTGAGGAAAAGTTGCCTTGATCAAAGCGATCGGATTTCGAAGCAATGATAACCAGCGTCGGTCGATTATCGACGCTTTTGAACAACAACGGCCTGCGGAGTTGATGGGAATTGTTGAAGCTGCGCAGACGAGGAGAAAAGCATGTATAAACCTGTGAAGTACGCGGAGAAGGGATTGACCTACGTCGCTCGCGGAGGATGGGCGGTGTTTGAGCGGCTCAACCGAATAAAACCAAATCCTTCCTTCACACCCAAATGGTCTGATAAACCGCTGCTCAAGTCTTACCAGAAAACCAAGCCGCCGCTGGGCTGGCCGCGAACTACCGATTCATTGTGCCCTAAGTGCATTCCTGAAATTCGCCAGCAAATAGTCGACGGCAAGCTGCCTCATGAAATACTGCTGAACGACAGGGTCGGCGAAATCAAAGCTCAAGTGATCGAGCGCGACGGGAATATACTCATGGTCAAGGACTGCGAGAAGCACGGTCACTTCGAAGATGTTATGTCGAACGATCCGGCCTTTTTTAAGCACCTAGAAGAAGTCTTTCCTGGCCGCGACATTCGCGCGCACAATGACGACAGGCTTCACAAGCACGGCTCGAGTACGATCAAGCACGGCCGCGGATCGGTGCTCACGATCGATCTCACGAATCGGTGCAACATGATGTGCGACCCGTGCTTCATGGACGCCAATCAGGTTGGATTCGTTCACGAGCTAACATGGGAAGACATCAAGACGTTGCTCGACAACGCGATCTCCATAAAGCCGCACCGTCAGATGTCGGTGCAGTTCTCGGGTGGCGAGCCGACGATGTCGCCTTATTTTCTGGACGCGGTGCGATATGCGCGTGAGGTTGGCTACAACAGCGTGCAGGCCGCGACTAACGGAATCGAGTTCGCCCAGAGTCCGGAGTTCTGCAAACAAGCGGCAGAGGCGGGACTGCGCTACGCTTATCTTCAGTTTGACGGAATCGGCAATGCGGCGAATGAACATCGCAAGGTCGGCAACCTGTTTGACGTCAAGCTCCGAGCAATTGAGAACCTTCACAGCGCCGGCGTGGACATCGTGCCGGTTACGACGATTATCAACGGGATCAACAACGAGCAAGTCGGACGCATTATTCAGTTCGCTCTCGATAATCCCAAGAAGATCAACTTCCTTTCGTTCCAGCCGGTGTCCTTCACCGGACGCGACGAAGAGATAACCGATGAGCGCCGCTATGCCCAGCGTTACACACTCTCGCATATGGCTCACGATGTGAAAACGCAAACTGGTCTGGGCGAGCCACTGCGTGACTGGTTCCCAATTTCGTTTATGAGTACCTTCACCGATTGGGCTGACCTGGTTCACGGGCCGTCGAACGACTGGGGTCAGTTGACGTGCGGATGCCATCCGAACTGCGGCATCGGGATGGCGGTGATGATCGATAAGGAGACGAAGGAATCGGCTCCGGTCACTGCCTTCTTGAACGCTGAGGGGCTTGCCAAAGACGTGATGAAGGTCAACGACGCTGCGCGCGGGAGATTCCTGTCGGTCACCGGGATGGCGCTGGCATTGATGAGGAATTACGATCCATTCAAGGCGCCGACGCATTTCAGGCTCACCGATCTATTGAAGAAGTTCGACAAAACCTTTGGCGCTACGGGGAAGGACTATGGCAAGGTGTCCGGGGATCGAACCGTGGAAGACATCGAGAAGCGCCGCGCTGATCGATGGAACTTCCTGTTCATAGCCGGAATGTGGTTCCAGGATCTGTTCAACTACGATTTCCGCCGCACCGAACAGTGTATTATTCCTTACGCTACCCAGGAAGGCGAGATTTCGTTCTGCGCTTACAACACCGGCGTAGGCTGGCGCAATATCATCGAGAAGATGCACATGACCGCGACGCTCACCAAGTGGTACGAAGAGCATGGGCGGCACGAGATCTTCGCCGGCGGCAAGTCGGTCGCGTTGAATAGCGCTGAGCACTCGCTGGTGCTCGACGAGACGCTTGTGACCAAAGACATTCAACATGACCTTGACGATCTCGGCATCGCGAAGACCTCGCGAGAAGAGAAGCTTCGAAAGCAGCGAGATCGAATCCGGGAGCAGCAGGAGAATGATCGAATGGCGAAGCTCTACAGGCAGCACGTACTGAAGGAGCCAGCGGCGCCGGAAGCTCAGATCGTTCAGCTTCAATTGAAAAAGGCCAGACCCCAACCTGAGGTCACGCCCGCAGGGTTTGGCGACTAGGCAGATCGTTCAAGTAAGAAGAATCAAGTAAGAAGAATAAGGCCGCCGGTTTCGTCTCCGGCGGCCTTTCTTCATCCAGCCAGGTTCCAAAGTTCGAAACTCACACGGGAATCAGTTGCCGAGCTGATCCTCCGCTGAGTTATACAATGACTTACCGTCGAGGCGAAAAGGATCTGTTAACCAGCTTACCTCGCCGGCCTTCGTCCCCGATGCTTGCCCCTTGTATAACTTGTCCTCCGGGCGCAGACGATCTCCGTCGAGCCACAGACGAGCCGAGGACGCGCGGAGGCGCAGCGACACGGCAACTATGCCGCCGCTCAATGCCGCTATGAGAATCAAACCTACGAGATTCATCACCACGTCCCCGCGTCCAAGTATTTCGGTCATCGTCGCTAGTCTCCGTAGCTCTCACGCACAGCGCGCGTCGGCACCCTGAATCGCGCGAACCACAAAGCCAGCAGCCAAACTACGCCGGGACCCGCCGAAAGCAGTCCCGATGCGATCATCAACGACCGCGCGCTGAACCACGTCAACAACCAGCCTGTGATGATTGTCGAAATGGCCATCGTCGCAAGCTCCAATGACCGGTCTGTAGTAAAAACTCTGCCGCGATAATCATCGGGCAGCACCCTCATCATCATCGTTTCTTGAAAGCCGAATTCAGCTCCAAGCACCAATCGACTTGCCGCGACCCAGAATGCCATCAGCGCCAGAGTAGGCATCAGACCCGCGACTGAAAAAAGCACCCCGTGAACGAGCAACGCCAATCCGATAAATCGACCGGCCCGACGCTCGTCGGTTATCCACACTCCGACGCGGCGCGTTAACAACATTCCCAGAAACACTCCGGCGCCACCTGCGGTGAACAGCGCCGCAACGTACCAGTCACCGCGATCGCCCGGGCCGGCAAAGCTGTGTCCGCCGATTCGATCGAACAGTATCGTGGTCATTCCCCCACCTGAGCCCCAGCCGATGTTGACCAATATCACCGCTCGCACAAACGGCGTCCTCCAGATGTAGCGCAGCCCCTCGCGGAGGTCTACGAAGAAACCGGCCTTCGCGGGTGCAGAGGGCTGCTCACTGCCGGCGATCGGCGTGATTGCCGCAGCTTCCGCTGACAGCGGATCGGCAATTTCCACTGGCTCCGCTTTCGCATCTCGCGAGCGGCGAGTCGCGCTCGCTGCTATCGGAAATATGAACAAAGCCGAGCCGACAAACGATAGCGCGTTCACGATGAAGGCAGCGTTGTAGCCGAACTGCGCCGCCGTCAATCCGCCTATCGCCGAGCCGAGCGTGTATTGAAGGAAACGTGTCGAGAACATCAACACGTTTGCCGTCAAGAGCTCGCGCGGCGTGACCATGTTCGGTATCGAAGCATTCTTGGCCGCTTCGAAGAACATGGTTAGCGAAGCCATCAGCGCGCTGCACGCGACGACTAACCAGGCCGATCCGATCAGCCCCGCAAAGACATAAGCGACTGCGATCACAGCTCGCATCAAGTCGGCGGCGATCATGATCTGCTTGCGTGACCGGCGATCGGCAAAGACGCCCGCGATCGGCGCCACCAGCAAAAACGGCAGCAATCTCGCTACGAGCAGCGCTGTTGTCATCAACGGCGAGCCCGACAGCATTCGCACCAGCCCAAGCTCGGCGATGAAAGAGAACCACGTGCCCAGCTCGCTGATGACCTGGCCAGCCCATAGCCTTCGAAAGTTCTTGTTGCCCTTCAGCAGCTCTCTGTAACCGGCGGACGACATGTTCTTCTCCAAGCTTCATGTTAAGAGTTCATGCTTTAGCTTGCCGACATCGAACAGCAACCTAAAGGTTGAACTCTGAACTTCGATCGCTTCAGCAGTCGAAGCTATTGTCGGCGGTCGCGGGCACGGACCGCCGCATCCTTGCGAATGTTCCGACCTGGGTTTGAAGCAGCCCAAAAAATCAAAAGCCGCCAGCATCAAACTGACGCTGGCGGCTGTCGAGGTTGATGCTGATAGATTGCTTAAGGTCCGGCGCGCACGGTTTGGTCCATAACAAAAGACGGCGTGATGCCAACCGGGCAAGCCTGCTCGAGGTACGCGCTCCACGGAGTCGGCGCGCCACCGATTACGTCTGCCGTCAGTCTGTTGTGTACGGTCTTCATAAAACTCTCTCCTCCGACTCATCACCTACGCGAGAGACTCAGCGTTGGTAGCGGATGACTCAGGATACGAAACTCACGTTTTCGTGTCAATCAAATTCTTCATGCTGCCGGCAAAAGTTGAGTTCTCATCATTAGTTACTCGAGCGTATCCGGCCTGTTCCGTTCGCTGTTCAAGTGTCCGAGCGGGCTTTCGCCGAAGCTTGACAACTAACATACCCATTTCGTATCCTTTCCGTTCGTCTTCTTTACGGAAAAATCGGAGATTCGCATCATGGGCACATTCGTTCCGAGCGGGAAGGATCTTGAGCAAAACCGCAGTTGGTTTCTCATCGACGCAAGCGGCAAAACGGTTGGCAGACTTGCTACCCAGGCGGCCATGGTCTTGATGGGCAAGAACAAGACTAGCTATACGCCATTCATTGATATGGGCGACCACGTAGTCATTATCAATGCGGAGAAGATTGTCTTCACAGGAAACAAGTTGAAAGACAAGCTCTACCGTCATCACACAGGCTGGCCGGGCGGACTCAAAGAGGTCTCCGCCGAGAAGATGCTGAAGCGTCATCCGGAACGAATACTCGAGATGGCGATTCGCGGAATGCTCCCTAAGAATAAGCTCGGCCGCAAGATGGGTAAGAAGCTCAAGGTCTATGTCGGAACGGATCATCCTCATCAGGCTCAGCGGCCGGAGCCGCTGCAGGTTTAGGTTGGTTTCGTGATTTGAAGGAGATTGCATAGTGGCAGAAGCGAATCAGAATTATGGTACGGGCCGCCGCAAGAGCGCGACCGCTCGGGTTTTTCTTAGGCCGGGCACCGGTGAGATTACCGTCAACAAGCGCAAGTTCGAAGACTACTTTAAGAACGAGACGCACCGAATGGTGATTCGACAGCCTCTTCACCTCACCGACTCGGTCAACAAGTTCGATGTGCTGGTCAACGTCGATGGAGGCGGTATTGCGGGGCAGGCGGGCGCCGTACGTCACGGGATTACGCGGGCGCTGTTGGACTTGAACCCGGACTTCCGGCCCAGGCTGAAGAAGGCCGGCTTCGTCACGCGCGATCCGCGAGCGAAGGAACGCAAGAAGTACGGTCAGAAGGGCGCGCGCGCGCGCTTCCAGTTCTCGAAACGGTAAGGACGCATCACTTAATCCATTGCCGGTCCTCGCGATTGGTTGTTTCAGGCAGTCTTGAAACGCGGGCCGGTGAGTACATAAACCAATTCAGATCGCAGGAGGTTAGATTGGTCACAGTAACGATGAAAGAGCTGCTTGAAGCCGGCGTCCATTTTGGACATCAGGTCAGGCGGTGGAACCCGAAGATGAAGGAGTTTATCTTCGGCGAGCGAAACGGAATTTACATCATTGATCTTCAGAAGACCCAGCGGCTCTTCAAGGAGGCCGTCAAGTTTGTAACTCAGAAGTCGATGGATGGCGCGAGCTTTATGTTTGTCGGCACCAAGCGTCAGGCACAGGACGCGGTGGAAGAAGAGGCAAAGCGCTCTGGACAATACTATGTCAATCAACGCTGGCTCGGTGGATTGCTGACGAACTTCCAGACGGTGCAGAAGTCCATCCAGCGCATGAAGGACATAGAAGCCATGCGCACTGATGGGCGTTTCGATGCACTGACGAAAAAAGAGCGCCTCGGATTGGATCGCGAACACGCGGCACTGGAAAAAAACCTCGCGGGTATCCGTGATATGAAGAGGCTGCCCGAGGTGATCTTTATCATCGACTCGAATAAAGAAGAGATCGCCGTTCACGAGGCTAACAAGCTCGGCATCACTACCGTCGCGATCGTCGATACGAATTGCAACCCTGATGGCATCGACTACATCGTGCCCGGCAACGACGACGCGCTTCGCGCTGTGCGGCTGTTCGCTTCGAAGATGGCTGACGCGATCATCGAGGGACAGCAGACGGTGAAAGAGGGCGGCGCTGAAATCGGTGAGGCTGCCGAGGGCGCGGAAGCGGTTGCCTCAGCAGGAGCTGCTGAGACGCCACGCGAACGCTCTGAAAAGGGCGAACGCGGCGGACGTGGACGCGCCCGTGGCGGTGAACGCCGCGGCGGCGGCGGCGGTCGTCGAACGACGTACGTTCCGCCGGGCGCACCTCAGATACCCGAGCCCGTGCTTCCTGAAGCAACGGTCGCGAGCGAGGTCGCACCCTCCACGAGCGAGGTCGCACCCTCCGCCGAGAGCGAACAACCGCCGAGCGAAGGCGAGCGGGCGCCAAAGGCCGAGACAGCGGAAGCTTCCGAGTAAGGCAAAATGTAGTATCGCGCCGACAACCGCTCTCTACATTCTTACCTTTGTCTTTCTTTAACCAACGATCGAGTAGTCAAATCGATAGGAGAGTCACGTAGTAATGTCAAATACCGTAACACCAGCAGCAATCAAAGCACTTCGGGAAAAAACCGGAGCAGGTATGATGGAGTGCAAACGAGCGCTCACGGAAGCCGAGGGCGTCGAAGAAAAGGCCATTGAAATCCTGCGTAAGCACGGACTGGCAACTGCTACGAAGAAGTCGGGCCGCGTTGCCGCCGAAGGTCTGGTCAACGCTTACATACACGCGGGCGGAAAGATCGGTGTTCTATTGGAAGTCAACTGCGAGACGGATTTTGTCGCGCGCGGCGAAGAGTTTCGCGGCTTCGTTCATGATTTGGCGATGCACATTACCGCTGCGGAGCCGCGCTTCCTCAGCAAGGAAGACGTGCCCGCTGACTTGCTCGAGAAAGAGCGAGAGATCGCGCTCGAACAAGCTCGCCTCGATCCGAAGAACGCCGGCAAGCCTCCGCAGGTGCTCGAGAAGATTATCGAAGGCCGGGTCAGCAAGTTTTACCAGGAGACTTGCTTGATGGAGCAGCCCTTCATCAAAGACCAGAACATCACAGTCGGCACTCTGGTTAGCCAGATGGTTTCGAAGACCGGCGAGAATATTAGAGTTCGGCGTTTCACCCGCTACAAGATGGGTGAAGGGCTGGAAAAGCGCTCGTCGGATCTGAGCGCCGAGGTGCAGGACTTACTCGGCGGAAACAAGTAATGCAAAGAAGCCTCTCGTCGGAGAGGCTTTTTTGTTGTCAAACTTTGTTGTCAATCCAGGACGCTCCGAGCATAATCTCACACGAATATGTCAGCGAAAGCGATTTACAAACGAATACTGCTCAAACTATCAGGTGAAGCTCTGATGGGAGAGCAAGGCTACGGCATTGACCCGGTGACTATCACTCGCATAGCGGGCGAGGTCAAAGACGTGCGCGGCCTCGGCGTTGAAGTCGCAATTGTAGTCGGCGGCGGAAACATATTTCGAGGGCTGGCGCTCTCGGCTAAAGGGCTGGACCGCGCGTCAGCCGATTACATGGGAATGCTTGCGACCGTGGTCAACGCCATCGCGCTGCAAGACGCGCTTGAAAATCAAGGCGCGTTCACTCGAGTCATGAGCGCGATCGAAATGAACCAGGTAGCCGAGCCGTTCATCCGCCGTCGCGCGATTCGCCATCTCGAGAAGGGCCGCATTGTAATTTTCGCCGCCGGCACCGGCAATCCTTTCTTTACGACTGACTCGGCTGCCGCTCTGCGAGCGCTCGAAATCAGGGCCGACGCGATATTGAAGGCAACCAAGGTCGACGGCATCTACACCGCCGACCCCGCCAAAGATAAGACGGCTACGATGTTCGAAACGCTCACGTATTTGGAGGTCATTCAACGCGACCTGCAGGTGATGGATACCTCGGCAATCAGTCTGTGCCGCGAACAGGGCCTGCCGATACACGTTTTCAACCTGAACACGCCGGGAAACATCGGGCGTGTAGTTTGTGGTGAGCGAGTTGGGACGGTCGTGAGGCCTGAAGATGCCGCCGAGTCCAAGGGGCTCTCCGGCGCGTGAGCTTGCCGGGACCCATGCCTCGAAATCTAAAATCGACACTCTGGGTTTAGACCAGCGGAGGTTTCGGATGGAGATAAAAGACATCGTCAACGACGCGCGCAAGCGTATGGATTCCGCAGTCGAGGATGCGCGAAAGAAGCTAACGACTGTGCGCACAGGACGCGCGTCTGTGAGCTTGCTCGACGGCGTGACCGTCGAATATTACGGAACCGCGATGCCGCTCAATCAGGTTGCGACTATGCACGTGCCGGAGCCAACTATGGTAACGGTGCAACCGTTCGATCCGACGCAGGTGGCCAACATCGAGAAAGCGATTCGCGCTTCTGAACTCGGGCTCAATCCTTCAAATGACGGCAAGCTCATTCGCGTCCCGATTCCCCCGCTCACCGAAGAACGCCGCAAGCAAATGGTGAAAGTCGTCCACGAAATCGCCGAGGAACATCGCACGGCGATTCGCAACGTCCGGCGCGACGGAAACGATCACCTCAAAAAGTTGCTCAAGGACAAGACGATTTCAGAAGACGCGGAGAAGGACGGACTGGACCAGATTCAAAAGCTTACCGACCTGCACATCACGAGAATCAACGAGCTCTCTGAGCATAAAGAGAAAGAAGTGATGACAGTATGATTAGTTGACCGACAATCGCGGTCGGGAAAGTGAAAGCGGAGCAAAATGCAGGTCGCAACGTTCGCAGCAGGGTGTTTCTGGGGAGTCGAGGCCGCGTTTCGTGAAGTCGACGGCGTCACATCGGTACGAGTCGGCTACACTGGAGGATTCTTCAACAACCCGACTTACAGAGACGTGTGCTCGGGCACGACCGGGCACGCAGAGGCGGTCGAGGTAACCTATGACCCGGCCCGCGTGTCGTATGATGCGTTGCTCGACTTGTTTTGGGAGATTCACAATCCAACCACCCTCAATCGGCAAGGTCCCGACATCGGCGAACAGTATCGCTCGGCAATCTTCTTTCACAACCCGGCGCAAGAGTCGGCGGCACGAGCTTCGAAAGAGAGCCTTCGCGAATCCGGCAAGTACGCGCGCGAGATCGTGACCGAGATCACACCCGCGTCACGCTTCTGGGAAGCGGAAGAGTATCACCAACGCTATCTCGAAAAGAAAGGGCTGGCCCACTGCCGAGTATAACCGCTACAAAATCGCCGGCTCGAATCGATGGCTCGCGTCACTGCACATCTCGTAGCGACGTTAAGCGTTCAACTCGGATGCAACCTCGCGCCCGATTCTCGAGGCCGCTTCAATAAGGAGATCGAAATCCTCCCTCTTGCTTCGGTGATTGGTGATCGCGATTCGCAACGCGAACTTGTTACCAATCCGAGTGCTAGAAGGGACCGCCAGGCCGCTCTCCTGAATCCGCAACAAGATTTCTTCGTTCACCTGATTTAGCGCTTCGCGATTCGCATTATGCGGAGCAAATCTGAAACACACGATGTTCAGCGGCACTGGCGCAACAAGCTCAAGATCGGGATGAGCCTCAATCAGCGCCGCACAGTATCGCGCCTGCTTGACGTTCTGCTCGATCAGCCGCGCGAAGGCATCGATGCCATGAGTCTTAAACGACATCCACACCTTGAGCGCGCGAAAACTGCGGGTGAGTTCGAGCCCGCGCTCGGCGAATGGTAGCCCGCCCGCTATCACGCCTCTAGAGGTTTCGGCGAGGTAACTCGGTCTCATCGTGAACGCGTCCCGATGCGCCTTCGCGTCGCGCACGAGCACACAAGCGATCTCAAACGGCAGGTAGATCCACTTGTGAAGATCAAACGCAACTGAATCAGCTTGCTCGATGCCCGCTACTAGCGATGCGAGCGAAGGCACTATTCTGGCTAACGCACCGAACGCGCCATCAACGTGAAACCACAGATCTTGTTCGCGACAGAAGTGAGCAAGCACGGCCAGATCGTCGATCGCTCCGGTGTTGACCGTGCCTGCATTGCCGATCACGCAGAACGGTCGATGCCCGGCGCGTCTGTCTTCATCAACTGCT
This sequence comes from Blastocatellia bacterium, assembly GCA_017883315.1. GTDB lineage: Bacteria > Acidobacteriota > Blastocatellia > UBA7656 > UBA7656 > Onstottus_A. The sequence continues at coordinate 16,577 of JADGNW010000337.1, forward strand.
TGCTGAAGCGAATTCAAATTGATTCGAAACTCTTCATCGACTGCGACGCGACGAAAGGCCTGGTTGCCGAGCCCCATTAATTCAGCAGCCTTCTGAGCCCAACCATGCGTTTCGGTCGAGCCGTACATCACCAGCTTGGGCTGCTCGTTTCCCTGAAGCCCAAGTTCGCGAACATTGAAACCTGCTTTCGCGTGGCGGGCTACAACAAGCGCGGTGATGTTTGCCATCGAGCCTCCGCCTAACAGAATTCCGCTGGTCTCTTCAGGCATTCCCATTAACTGGGTCAGCCATGCCAGCGCCTGATGCTCAACAAGCGCGGGCGCCTGATCGAATCCAGCCAGGTGAGGATTCATTCCCGACGCGAGCATGTCGGCAAGCATTCCCAGGACCGTGCCGTTGCCCTGAACCCATCCCCAAAATCTCGGATGTCGATTGCCGTTAGTGTAAGGCAGAACGTTCTGAACGAACTCCTCATACACAGCCGCGGGATCTGCCGGCTCAGTTGGGAGCGATTGCCTCAAATGAGCTTTCACGCTCCTTGGAACCGGTTGCCATGCCGGCTTGTCGCGGACTGTCGAAAGGTAATCAAGCATGTCGTCGAGCATGCGATGACCAAGCTCCCGAAGCTCGTTCCAGTCCTGCGGGTCGAGCGTTTCCTCAACGAACTCGTCGTCTACCATCGGCATATCACCCGTCAATTGCTGTCTCCTTATTGTCTGATCGGAATGCGCTTTGGATCGGCACTCGATATTATCGTCAAAAGTGCGCGGAATCTATCCGCGTCTTGCGCTCGAACTTCGGCGCTTGGCAACGTTGGACGCACGCTGAGCACAGCTTCGGAGAGGTTGTTTAAGAGAGTCACAGAGGAATGCCGGGGGGATTGTCCTGTTATAGGTACTACAAGCGCGCGAGCGACTTCTCGAAATCCTGCAGCCTGGGAGGCCGATTGCCTTTGCCTGGTGAGACCGAATGTCCCTCTTCCTTCAAGCGTCGCGCTTGCGCTTTGACTCCTCCGGGAAATTTTTCGTTCAAACGGCCGTCGTCTCTTACCACTCGCCAATAAGGCGTCACCTGCTTCTTCCCGTTGCGCAACTCCTCTTCTGCAGCTTCGGCGACGATGCGAACAAATATTCCCGTCGTCAGCGGGCAGGTAGTATCGACTCCGTTATCCCGCGCGAGCCTCGATCGGATTTCAGAAACGGTGATGAGCATACCCTTTCTCGTTTTTCGAATGAGCGCATCGACGTCTAATGGTTTCGGGATGAGCATCGTTCCCGTCCCTAACCGTTTGGCCATTCTCGGCGGGATCTCGACTACCTTTGAGTGATCCTGATTGTGTAGTTTCTCTTGCCAGGATTTGCGCGATGACAACTTTTGGACCATTTGTCTTCTCCTCAGCATAACGGCGCGCTCATGATGAGCCGCGCCTCTTCTCGATATCGCGCGCCTGTTCGAGCCAGTTCAGCAGCTCATCAATGGCTTTCATTTCGTGGTCTTCCGGCGCCAGCTCTTTGTATCTCTGCAAAGCCGCGCATGCGCCATCCAGATCTTGCAGCTTGTAGTACACGAGCGCGAGATTGTAATGAAGCGGTGAGAATGAAGGCTCAAGCTCGGCAGCGGTTTCATAATGCAGCTTCGCGAGCTGCAGATCGCTCGCATCGAAATAGAGGTTCGCGAGATTGTAGTGAGCTTCAACGTGGCGCGGGTCATTCTTCAATGCCAAAGCAAAGCAATCCAACGCCTTCGGCATCCTGCCCTGCTCGAGCTCAATGATGCCCAAGTTACAATATGCGTCGGCGAGGTTATCGCCTTCCGATATTGCTTCGCGGTACAACTGCGCCGCCTTTTCATCGCCGCGTTCGTGCAGGAGAAGCGCTTCCTCAAACGGGCTCAACAGGCGCGCGATACGCGAGTGGGCCGGCTTGAACAGATTCATCTGACCCTGCAGCTCTGCTTCAACCTGCTTGAGAGTCAGCCCCTGCGCGCGCAGCTCTCGCACGCGGCGAAACTGGGTCAGCGCGCGAAAGTCGTAGACCGGCTCGCCGCTTTCCGAAGATGTCGCCGGCGGCACGACACCCTCTTCGGTCCACCGGCGAACGAGTCGTTCGCTCAGACCAAACAAATGCTTGATGTCCTGAACGGTGTAGGTCGACTTGACCCTTTGGTAATCTGCCTTCGACGGCGCCGGGGCGGGGAACCGCAGAATCTTAGTGTCCTTCTTGGCCATCTCGTGAAGCTCAGCCTATGACGCCTTGCTCTTGCGAGTCCTTTTCGGCTTTGCTTCCTCCCCTTCTTCCTGCTTCTTCGCTTTGCCTGTAGCCTTGACCATCGGTTTGCGCTGGGCTTGTTTGATGCTCTCTTTGAGGGCGGTCATTATGTCGACCGTGGGCTGCTCCTCCTCGACGAAGCCGGCGACTTCCTTGCCTTCGATCTTGGCTTCGATGATTTCCTTGAGAGCTTCGCTGTAGCGATCGCGCATCTCGATCTCGCCGATCGACGTCACCATCTGATCGATAAGCGTGTGCGCGAGCTTCAATTCGTTCTTGTCGATTTCCTGGTGTTCGAGTTGCGGAACTTCAGTGATCTTTCTGACTTCCTTCGGATAGCGCAGCTTGTAGACGACCAGACCTTCGCCCTGCGGCGCGATGGCGACGAAGTCTTCGCGGTCGCGCAACACGACTTTGCCGAGCCCGACCTTGCCCGTGTCTTTCAACACTTCACGAAGCAGCGCGTAAGTCTTCGCTCCGACTTCGCCGTCAGGACCCGCAAAGTACGGGGAGTCGTACAGCATAGGTGGAATCTCGGACCTGTCGACGAAGCCTACTATGTCGATGACCTTGGTGGTTTTCAGCTTCACCTTTGAGAGGTCATCAGGCTCAATGATCGCGTACTGATCTTTCGAGTACTGATAGCCCTTGATGATGTCGTCTTTCGTGACGAGCTTACCGCACTTCTTGCAGCGCTTGTCGTAAGCGATAGGACCGTAGTCATCCTTGTGAAGCTGATTTAGGTGAATTTGTTCTGACGTTTCGATCGCGTTGTACACGCGAACCGGTATGGCAACTAACAGGAAACGGATGTGACCCTTCCAGATTGAACGCATGTGGTATCTCCTCCGGGGCTTGGGCGATTATACAATG
>JADGNW010000338.1 GCA_017883315.1 Blastocatellia bacterium
AACGCGATCTCAAATGCTTTGAGCGTGATCTGGTTCGCAAGCCTCATCAACTCGATCTCGTGAGCCGATTTGATTCGGCGGCAGCGAGCGGTCACCGGATCGGCGCTCGTGAGCTTCAGCGCGGGCGACGCCTTCGCGACGCCATCCGCGAAAACAAAGTGAACGGTTTCTTCCACGCCGAGCTTGCCAGACACGATGCCGCGATCTTTGAGTATCGACGCGACGAGTTGATAAGGGCTTTCGTCCTCCTGCCATGTGCGCACGTCGTCGCCGAATTTGATTTGCTCGAGTGCTCGTCCCTTTTCAAACGCAGGCGCAACCCAGCCGGGCTCTCCTTTGGCTGGAAGCACCAGCGCAAACATTCTCTCGCTCAGTCCCCACTGTGCTCCGGTGAAGTACTGCAGGCTCGTGCCGCCGTTGAGGAAGATCGCGTCGATTGCCGCCTCGTGCATGTAGTGCCGCGCGGTCTCTTGTCGCTGAAGATATTCCTCGCGAGTGATTGGCTTCGCCTGATTGGCCATCGGTCCTACCGCTGCGTCTTGCGGATCGGCAAGCGTCTTCACGTCGAATGCTAACGCCAGCGAAGACATCGCGGTGAACTTCATGAAGTCTCTGCGATCAATAGACATTGGAGTGTCCTCTTTACTTTCTTATAGGGCTTATAGGGCCTATAGGACCTATTTATTGATTGCTTGTTTCAAATAGTCCTGCGCTTCGCGACGCTCCGGCAGGTTCGCATCAGCCTGACTCCACTGCCTGGCCAGCTTGGAATAGGCTTCCAAAGCCGCTTTCGTGTCACCGCTCTTTGCCGCTGCCCGCGCTGATCCTAGCAACGACCGCGCTCGATTGGGCTGGCGCAAGAGCGATTTCTCGAACTGCTGTGCAGCTTCTTTCGGACGATCAGCGCTGAGCAGTATTTCGCCGAACAGTTCGTGTGAAGGCTTGATCAGGCTCGGCGGACCCGACGGCGGGGACATCTCCTCTTCAATTGCCGTTGCGCGTTTCATCAGGTCGATGGCTTCGCTGTAATTCGACTTCGCGGCAGCCGCCGCGGCGCCGATCTCAAGCTCCATTATCTCCGCTGACTTCGCCGCGTAAGCATCGCCACCCTCGGAAAGCTGTTTTCGAATTGCTTGCAGCTCTGCGAGGCTTTTTGCTGCGTCTTGCGACGAAGTCTTGGCAGCCGCTAGACCGCGCATGAAAATCGGAAGCATCTCACTTCTCCGGCTTCTGCCGCCGGTCGTGCCGCCGTGCATCGCGTGTCCAGCCATTGCGTCGCTTGCCGATTCCGGGCCGGAACTGAAGAGTTTCTTCACAAGCTCCCACCGCTCAGTCTCGACGACAAACGCCGCCGCCATCTCTTCGTTGTAGCGGCCAACTCCCGGGTCGCTCTTTAACTTCTCGACATCGCTTCGCTTCATCGACAACAGCTCTTCAGCTTTCGCGTACCGGCCCTGCTGAAGGTAAACGTATTCAAGCCAGTGAAGACTGTGATAGTCGCGCGCGCCGAGCGGAAGTCCTTTGCGTTTCACCCACGCGTCCGAGACTGCCCACGCTGATTCGTTCGACAACGCGGCTTCGGGCCACATTCCCAACTGGAGGAAGATGTGCGCGGGCATGTGACGAGCGTGATGAGCTTCGGGCGCGATCTCGGCGTAGCGCCGCGCTGCCGGCAAAGCGAGAATCGCGTGCTCGGGATCATCGAACGCGTGAATGATGTAATGCGCCGCGCCGGGATGATCAGGATTCTTCTGATAGACATCGAACGCAATCGCTCCGGCCAGAGTTTGCCGGCGAAATCCCTTGTCTCCGGGACGCACAGTGCCAAGCAGTGAGAGCGAATAGAAGCACGCCGCTTCGAGATCGTCGGGGTAAGCCCGATAAACTCTTTCCATCGCCGCCGAATAAGCTTTATCGCGCGCCAGCTTGTCACCTTCGCCGTACAGCGCGCGAACTGCGTCGACATAAGCTCGCTCTCTGGACGTAACCTTTGAAGTGTCCTTAATCTTCGCAAGAGTCTTTCGCGCAGCTTCAGTGTCCTGCTCAGCCCAAAGCGGATGGTTGAAAGCCATCGCTTCGCCCCAGTAGCCCATCACGAAATCCGGATCGATCGTGGTTGACTGGCGAAACTCATCGAGCGCTTCTTCGAACCAGAACGAATGAAGCGCTGCCAGCCCGCGGAGAAAGTGAGCCTGTGCTTTCTCAGATCCCGTGGTCGGAAAATTGACCTGGCCGAGTTTAGACTGCTGAGCGCTCGACGTTGCGGCCAACGATGAGATCGCCAATATGGCGAGAGCCATTCTCGCAAAACGGAAAGCGCGCAGTTGCAGCATAGGATTCACCCCCGTGACTCGATCTTCGTGAACGGGCAAGATTCTATCTTCGCGGCCACGCCGGCACAAGCGCTGACTTCTCGCAGTCAAATGAGTCGTCGAGCATCACTGAGTCAGCAGCTTCTCTTTTCCTTCAATTCACAAAAGCCCTTGTGATAGCATGAGCGAGTGACGCGAAAACTGTTTGATATAGGTGATCCTGTGAAGAGAGTTCATATCTCAGCCTTGAGGCTTTCGCTCAATCTGGTCCTCGTGCTCTCCGCGATCTTACTGGCAGCACCGCTTGCTAGAGCATTCGATGACCCGCGTACCGACAACGCCCGCGATGTTTCCTCAAGCACTTCTGCTCGTGAAACCAGTGCTCAGGCCTCGCGCAAGGTACCGGCTTCGATCGTGTCGTATGCGCTCTACGACGGGGCCATCAACCCGGACGCTTCGTTGGCAACGCGCCCGAGAACAGTCGGCGCAAGCGCGCCGAATACTCCATTGCCTCCGCCACCCGCGCCTCCTCCGGTGAGCACCGCGCCGATGACTGCGGGCGAGAAGTTCGAGCTCTTTGCTCGGAAGTCATTCCTTTCGCCGGATTCGTACGCGCTGGACGTGGTGTCCGGCGTCTATGGCGAGTGGACCGACGACAAGAACAATCACCACCACGCTCATCGCGGCGACTTTGCTGCCGACAGCATGACTCGCGCGGCGCGCAGCTTCACGTTTCGAGCGAACGCCAACTTCTTCGAGAAGTTCATGTTTGCGTCGCTCTTCAAACAAGATCCGCGTTATCACCGTTCAGACAGGAAAGGAGCGGGCGCGAAGATCGCTTACGCAGTGAGCAGGGTGTTCGTTACTCAGGGCGACCGAAACGGAAAAGATGAGTTCAACGCCTCCTTCATTGCCGGCGGACTTGCGGCTTCTGGTATGGCGAATCTGTGGGAGCGCGATGAACGACAGGACCTTCATCACTTTGCTACACGATTCGGCACGCACGTGGGATTCACCGCATTGAAGAACATCTTTCGAGAGTTCCTCGGCGGCCAGTGAGGTAAAACTGATAGGAGGTTTGTAATGCCAGATATGCAACACCTTGGAGTTGGCGGCGTGATCTTCGTGATCGGCGCAGTTATCTACATCGTCAATCTATTGCTTGGCCTCGCGCGACGCGGCAAGACATTGCCGTTCGACGGGGTCGGACTGATGGTGCTTGGAATAGGCATCGCCCTTTTGCTTAAGTGGTGAGCACCTGTGCTCGATCCTGGGCAAACACGTCGTGGTAACTGAGGAAGAATGAGCAAGAACAGAATCAAAAAAGCAACAACTCACGTCGTTCAGAACGAGGGCTTGCTATTCGAAGAGTCTCGCCCGGGAAGAATCGGTTATTCAATACCGAAGCTCGACGTGCCCGAACAGCCCGATGATCAGTTGCTCGATCGCCGGCTGGTTCGCGATGACGATCTCGAGGGAATGCCCGAGCTTTCCGAAGTGGACGTGATTCGGCACTTCACGCGGCTGTCGACCTGGAATTACTGCATCGATCACGGCCTCTATCCGTTAGGCTCGTGTACGATGAAATACAATCCTCGAATCAACGAGAAGATCGCCCGCATCGAGGGCTTCGCTGAACTTCATCCGTTAACTCCGGCGCGGCTGGCGCAGGGTGCGTTGGAGGTAATCCACCATCTTGAAAAGTGCCTCGCGCAGATAACCGGGCTTGCCGCCGTTACCAGTCAACCGGCTGCGGGCGCGCAAGGCGAGATGACTGGCCTGATGATGATTCGCGCCGCCCTGACCGAGCGAGGAAACCCGCGCAAGAAAGTGCTCATTCCGGACTCAGCGCACGGAACCAATCCCGCGTCGGCGGTCATCTGTGGCTACACGGTGGAAACTGTTCCTTCCAGATCCGATGGCCTCACTGATCTTGACGAGTTGCGCAAACAGATGAGCGAGGACGTAGCCGCTCTGATGCTCACGAATCCGAACACGCTCGGGAAGTTTGAGCAGAACATCCGCGAGATCTGCGGCATCGTCCATGAGGGCGGTGGATTTGTATATATGGACGGCGCGAACATGAACGCGCTTGCCGGGGTTACCAAGCCGGCCAGCTTCGGCATCGACGTGATGCACTTGAATCTTCACAAGACGTTCTCGACTCCGCACGGCGGAGGAGGGCCAGGCGCCGGACCTGTGGCGGTGACCGCCGAGCTCGAGCCTTACCTTCCCTTCCCGCGGATCTCGCGCGCAGAAGACGGCATGCTCGCGCTCGACTTCGATCGTCCGAAGTCTGTCGGCCGTGTGCGAGCCTTCTTCGGGAACTTCGGAGTGCTGGTTCGTGCGCTTGCTTACATTTTGACTCATGGCGATTCTGGCTTGCGTGAGGCGACCGAGACTGCGGTGCTGAACGCGAACTATATAGCCCATCATTTGAAAGACACGTACGACGTGCCGTATCCGGGACGCGTGATGCACGAGGTAGTCTTCTCCGATAAGCGCCAGCTTAAGTATGGAGTGCGAAACGCCGACATTGCGAAGCGGTTGATCGACTACGGATTCTACCCTCCAACGATGTCCTTTCCGCTGGTTGTGCACGGAGCGTTGATGGTCGAGCCCACCGAAACCGAGGGTCGCGAGGAACTGGATTTGTTTATCGATGCAATGAAGTCTATTGATGGTGAAGCAAGCGAAGATCCCGCGTTGCTCAAACACGCGCCGCTCACCACCAAAGTCGGCCGCCTGGATGAGGTGACCGCCGCGCGTAAGCCCGTGCTCAAATGGCGCTCAGGCAAGGGCGATTGAAAGGCGGAGCGTGCTCCATCTTCTGAATAGGTTTGCGAATAGGTTTGCCGCTCCAGTCGAAGACGCTGCCCTCGTTCACAGGAAGGTGCAAACCTCATCTATCGGGCAGCCGCTCTTGCTCTTCTCAAATTTTTTGAACTCCAAGGTTCTACATAGAGAGGTATTTCAATGACAAGGGAAAGCTTAGAAGAACACCGGCAGCGGCTGCTGCGCGATGAGAACGTGCAGGAAATGATTCGCGCTCGCGCCTTCGAGATCTATCATATGCGTGGCGTCCAGCCTGGCGGCGCCGCGCAGGATTGGTTTCAAGCTGAGAGTGAAATCCTGGCGTTTCTTCTCGCCCACCACCCTGAGGAGTTAACTGAAAAGGAAGTCGAACAAATCGCTGCCACACCGATGGCAGACGCTCTCTCCGAGCCAGCCACGCCGAAGAAGCGAAAGCCGCGCTCGGCATCTAAGCAGTCTGCGGCCAAGAAGGCTCCTACAAAACGAACTGGATCAAAGAAAGCTGACTCGAAGCCAAAGCGACCGAGGGAGGAATCAAAATCAGAAGATAAGACGACGTAGGCAATGGCTGTAGTTCACGATAGCGGGCTCGGCTACTACTTCGGCGCGTAGTAGCCATCCCGAGTACGAGCTGAATAACCCGGGCGAGTGAGAAAGACACCTATGTGTCGAAGCCGCCCGTCGTGTTCAAGATTCTTCGGGACGTAGGTAATGATGTATTGGTTCTTCAACTCTTTCGCGACCTGATCGTAGACGTCCTTCATATCTTCGTCGCGAAGCGGAGAGAATATGCGGCCGCCGGTTCGCGTGCACAATTCAGTCATCAACCGCTCAGCGTGCTCGAATCTCTCCACCATCATATCGGCCATCTGAGCGTTTCCTCCGGCGAACACGCGAGCCCCCTTACTGCGATACCTGTTTAGCTCGTTAATGAATGCGCGCGCCTTGCTTATAACGTATACGACCGGACTCGATTTGATTATTGAAGTCAGGCTTTGCTCGAACGTAAGCTTGCTGGAAGTATCGTCGCCATCGGTCAAAAGGATGATCGCTTTGCGACCTTCCACTTTCGCCAGTTGCTCATCAGCCGCTGAATAGAGCGCGTCATAGAGCGCGGTGCTGCCGTAGGTAAAGCTACCCTGTTTGGTTTGAACCATCCCCGGCTTGAATCGCCACGAAAGCGCGTGCCGAACGTCGTCAGCCTTGGCAGTCCAGTCCTGAATCAGCTCTACGTCGGTGTGGAACTCGATCACTGAGGTCTTGTCTTGCGGACCGAGTTGATTCACGAAATGCATTGCTGCGTCGCGCAATGAATTGATTTCCGACACTACCGATCCCGACGCGTCGAGCATTAGGACCACGTTAACCGGGACGCTGCTCATCACGAAGCTGGCGATGTCCTGACGCTGACCATCTTCGGCAACTATGAACTCGTTCTTGATCAGGTCGGTGGCCTGATGGTTGTAAGCATCTGTCACTGTGACGTTGAGGAGCACTTCTTCGGCGCGCAACCGAATTGTCTCGTCCTGTGATGCCTCGCTCTTAGGAGTTGCCTTTCGTCCGCTCTGTGCGGGCGCGTTTGCAACCGTCAACAGCGTCACCATCACGAGGCTAAAAACTGAACGGTATATTCTGATCGAGATTGTCATAATTGGACTTGGACTAACTGGATCCAGTATAGCGCAGACGGGACGGCCTGGAAATCCACTAGAGATTCCAGCGGCTCCTGACCTTCGCCTGATTGCTTCAGACCACTGTTGCACGCCGGATTCGGTTGTAAGCGGAACGACGCAGTTTTGTGATGGGAGACTCTTCAAGCCGTGATGACCATCACTTGCTCTTGAGCACG
>JADGNW010000053.1 GCA_017883315.1 Blastocatellia bacterium
GACTTTCTGCTTGCCAACGATGTGTTCAGCGAAGGGTTGGTCGAGCGTTGGATCGATTACAAACGCGGGCACGAAATCAATCCGGTGCGGATGCGTCCGCACCCGATCGAGTTCTCAATGTACTTTGACGCGTAATTCAGCCGGCCGACTTTGCAGAGCCGCCCTGGGCGGAGCAACCTATGCTCCGCCTTTTCTATTGTTGCGATAGAGCATTGCCGGAGCGGTTCGAGACTCTCGATATTACCGCCAGCGCAATCGCGACTACGACGCACGCGGCAAGCTCCCACTGAAGGTTGATCGTGGTGTCGCGATTTCCGACCAGATGAATCCTGCCGAACCAACGTTGATCGAAGTATCTGAAGATCTCGAACCACGCGCACAAACCGAACGCCACTGTCGCGATCAAAAAACCCAACAGATCTTTCGGCAGCACCGAGAATAGATTCTTCCAGCTAACAGCAATCAGATTGTTGTTCTGCCGGCGCTCCTTCAGTTTGAACCACAGAGCCAGGCACGCCACGAACACGATGACTCCCAGGAAATCATAGAACAGGTCGTTCGCAGTGTCGTCCCAGGTGTGTATGCGCTCGAAGTGACTCCAAAAGTATTCATCCCACAACTCGAGGATCTCGTACCAGCCGCAATATGCGAAGGCGACCGAGGTCGCAAGAAATCCAAGCAGACCGCTGGAGAGTTTGAAGCTCATCCGCCGTGTGCCGGCTCGCAGCAGCCAGAACGCGGCGACAGACGCAAAACCTGAACCGAAGAAATGGGCGAACTCATCGTAGTCGCGCAGCGGGCCGAACGGGTGTCCGTAGAGTCCGAACTTGTTGCCCAGGATGTCTACAGCTACTGCGATGGCGAGTGATACGATCACGAGAACCGGCGCTCGCAAGCCTTGCCGAAACCTGAAGAAGCAATAGAAGAACAGCAGCAGCGAGCAGGTGTAAACGGTATTCACCGGCCACTCGCGATAAGGAAGCCCGATCAACAGAACCGACTTTGCGGTGAAGCTGATCACGCAGAATGCATAAAACTCAATTGCTCTGAATAACTCGTTGTTCGCGCGCGCGACTGCAACGTCAGCCATGCCGTTTGTCCTCCTAACGAGAGATGGCTTCGTGTCGTGAGAGCATACCAAAGCGATGTGAAAACGCGCAGGGCTTTAGAGTGCGCCGGGGCGGTTCTGGTTGCTTCGAGAGCAGCCAGCAGGCTATCTTCACTGCGGACGAACCTCAGTGAGAGACGAGCGCACTTCCCAATCGACATCTTTAAGCAATCAACATCTCGTGGCCGAGTTGCGCCGCTTCGCGACTTTTGAAGAGCTGCGGCGCTCGCACGTCTACAAGGTACACGAAGCGGAGATCAAACGACTGTTCGATGAGCCGCGCGTGTATCGCTGCGAAAGCGCTCGACCGAGGCTGCGGTCTTTTCTGCGAGTAGTCGAGTGGAATATCGAACGCGGATCGCGTCTCGACGGTATCGTCGAAGTCTTGACTGCGCATCCCGTGCTCAGGTTTGCCGACCTGTTGCTGATCAACGAGCTTGACGACGGAATGATTCGCTCGGGCAACTTGAGCGTCCCTCTTGCGCTGAGCCAAGCTCTTTCGGCTCATGCGATCTTCGGCATCGAATATCTCGAGCTCACCAAGGGAGTAGGCGATGAGCTTGCATTGGAAGGCGAGAATACAGCGGCGCTTCACGGAAACGCGATTCTCACCAGGCACTCGTTCTCGAACCCTGAGGTGATTCGACTACCACGATGCGAGAACAATTTCGAGAGCAAAGAACGGCGGATTGGCGGACGAATCGGCATCATTGTCGATCTTGAAATCGACGGCAAAAGCTTCGCCGCTGGGAACACACACCTCGATGTAATCAACACGCCGCGTTGCCGCGCAACACAGATGCACGCGATGCTTCAAGCAATGGACGCGCGTCTGGACAAGCAAGCCGGAAATCGCGCTTCCGTGGTTGGCGGCGATTTGAACTCGCACACTTTCGCGCGAGGCACCAGGCTGCGCGCGATGAAGAACACCGGAACCATTCTTAGCAGCAGCCGCGATAATTTGAATCGAAGGCTGATGAATCCTGAAACCAGGGAGCCGGCAATACGCGAGTTCGCGCGGTTCGGCTACGAGACCGAAGGCTTCAACGATCGAAACCCAACCAGCCGGACAATTGTCTCGAACCTGAATGATAAGTCCCGGCTGCCACGCCCGATGAAGTGGTGGGTCAACCGGCGAATCGGGCCCGAGGGTCTGTTGCTCGAGTTTCGTCTCGATTGGCTCGCGGCGCGCGGCGTGAGAGCGCTCAAGGCGGCCGAGGTCATCGACGAACAGACGGGCGTCGCGAGCGTCAATGCTCAAACGTTTCTCGATCTCAAACATAGCGGCGTGACGCTTTCGGATCACGATCCGATCGTCGTGGATGTTGCGATCTGATTGATCACGCTGAGGCGCCAGAGTCTCGCCCACCTCTTTTGCTTAGATCAATTTGACCGAATAGAGCGTTTCAAACTGACTGACCGATTGGCCGTCACTTATCATCGCAACCCTCAGGCGATCAAGTAAATACCCACTAACGCCTCAATTAAGCCTATCCGTCTTTGTCGCCAGGCCATGGCATCGAGGTTGTATGGTCACCGATGGGAGATAGTCCACCTGTCAACGCGGTTTGCGCGGCGGGTGGCTAACTAAGAGCGAGGTGTCATATGAAGCGTTCAGGAATTTGCCGCGGAGTGATTTGGGAAATCAGTTGTTAACGTTGTTAGGAGTCGGTTTCTGTCGTAGCATGCTCGAGAGCTGCGACTCATGGTTGATATTCACAGCCACATCCTGCACCAGGTAGACGATGGCTCACACAGTCTGGATGAGTCGATCGAGATGTGCCGAGCCTCAGCCGATGATGGCATTCGCGTGATGGTTGCGACGCCACACGCACACGACGGCAAACATACGACGCACAATCCCGAGCTTCTAAACCAGAAAGTCACAGAACTGAACAACCAACTGCGCGGGATTCCAAAAATCGTACTGGGCTGCGAGCTTCGATTCACGCACGAGATTGTCAAGCAGATTTGCGAGACACACACCGCGCCAACAATAGCAGGAGGACCATACGCGCTGATTGAGTTTCCTCACGCAATGGTTCCGCCCGGAAGCGAGCGTCCGCTGTTTGAGCTGATGAGCAATCGAATTACGCCGATCATCGCGCATCCGGAACGCAACGCGATGCTGATGGACGAGCCGAATCGATTCTACGAGCTGATATCACTCGGAGTGCTTGGTCAGATGGACACGGGTTCGATAACAGGTCAGTTCGGAAAGAAGGTTCAGAAAGCAGCTCGAGTGATGCTCGAGAACGGGCTGATACATTTCATAGCAAGCGACTGCCATAACACTCGCAACCGGCTGCCGGGGATGTCCGCTGCAGTTGCGTTGACGGCGAAGATTGTCGGCGAAGAGTACGCTCGAGCGATGGCCGACGACAATCCTGCCGCAGTAGTCGAGGGAAGACCCATTCCAACGTGCCCGACCGCGACACTTCCGCAGAAGAAAAGGAAGTGGTTGCTGTTTGGTTGAGGGTGAGAGTATTTATCTCGCAAACGTACCTAACTGAATACACAAACGCGCTGCGCTAAAAGAGCCGCTAAAGAAAAATCGGTATAGCATCAAGTATTGGGAAGTTCATAACGATATACTGCGTGGTCAGGATCCCACCAAAGAAGGGTGAACGCTCCGAGTTGCGGTATGCCCCATATACGCTCAGGGCCGCTAAGGCGAAGTGACGTGAGTTCTTCATAGTCATCCAAGCCAAGCTCGGTAAGTCGATCTCGCGCCTCCTTTTCAAGCTTGTAAACCTCTACGGAGTGATTCCAGTATTTACGAATGACGAGTATTTCGTTCCAAGTGAGGCCTTCAAGCTCGCTCAGTTTGGAATGTATCTCAACCAGCTTATCCCTTTCAATTTCATGCCATCCAAAAGGGGCGCACATCTCCAGTCTGGAAACCCTCCAAACAGGCCTCAGTTTATAGAAATCTGGCCCTGCTTCCGCTCTAGGTGTTTTCGCGGGAGAATCCGGAACGGAGAATCCAGTCTTAACCTGTTTGCTTTTCTTAGGCACTCACCACAGCGCTCACATTATAGACTCGAGTAATACTCGGCCATGTCGGAATGAGTAATTACTCTGCTGCCGCGTTCTGTAAGACGCAGACCCGCTCTCGCCTTTAGCCAAGGCTTCTCTCGGTGGGTCAAGTCACTAAGCACCTGAGAGGATTTACCACCATAGAATTCCAGCACTTTCAAAATGGTGTCCTGTTGCTCGCTCGTCAACTTAGTAGGATCGCCGTTCCATCGACTGACCTTGAACATACCTTTGTGCCGGGCGTACAAAACAGGAACAACCGGCCCGTTAGCCCAAGCCTGAATTTCTTCATCAAACAGCGCCGTTTCATCCCAGACTAGTGACCATGCTTGACAGTAATAGACAAGCTTCTGAAGTTTCATAGCGGTCATTTCGCCGCATCGTTGCAGGATAAACGCCGCGACGTCATGAACAGACGGAGTAGTACCTGGCTCTATGGTTGGTGAGATTCGCACCTCTCCGGGCTTCAGCTCTATTCCGCCATTGCTTGTTGCATCAGGCGAGAAACCGCCCTGGACTGGTGTGCGCCCTTGTTCAGCGCGCAATGTAACACTTGTGTCACGTTTAGCTGTTTCTGTTGACAATTGTAAGGTAGATTCGTTCATTTATTCGGCCTCCAACGTCTTGTAGGCTCCTCTATACTTGTCGATATTCTCCTGCAATACATCAACTACATTGGACATCTGCTTAGGACTCATTATAACAC